>DAOTXB010000046.1:0-18821 GCA_034435575.1 Anaerolineae bacterium | reverse complement strand
CCGAATTTCGTTTTGAATTCCATCCATATCGCTTCTACTTCTGCATAATGTCTTTCGTCAAGTATAGATACCACCCCATCCATAATGCGTCCTCTCTCCCCATTCAACTATGCTAATAATTATAGTACCCGTATACAACATTACGCTTGTAGCACATCGCACGTCTATGTATAGTTACTTCATTTATACAATCGATAGCACAACTAAAGAATTACATGACGAATAAAACTTTACCCAAGCTAGATAGTCATAATATGAACTGGCCCACCGACTGGAACAATGTATTCGAACGGTCAGCACCGATCATTCTCGAAATCGGATTCGGTTTAGGGCATTTTCTGGAGTATTTACAAAGCAAGCACCCCGATAAAAACATATTTGGCATTGAAATCAGCAATTTTTGTCTGGTTAAAGCGGAAAAACTTGTTGTTCGGCGCGGATGGGATAATGTACGCGTCGCGTTCGCCCGTGCAGAAACCACACTGAATCACCTGTTCGAACCCGAATCGATCAGTGAAATTTACATTAATTTCCCCGATCCCTGGTTTAAAGAACGCCATTCGGGAAGGCGTTTGATGCAACGTGACACACTTGAGGCAATGGTCAGCCGACTCAAGCCGGGCGGTAAGCTCTATCTGGCGACAGATATCATCGCTTATGCAGAAATGTCACATGAAATACTCTCTAAAACAGCCGGATTAAACAATTTACTGGAATCGGCTTGGGTCACTGAATGGGAAGACCGCATCGTCACAAAATACGAGAAAAAAGCCCGAAATGCGGGGCGCGATTGCTATTACTTTGCCTATACGCGCAACGAAAACCCAGTGAATCATTTGCCCGTAATCAAGGAGTTGGATATGCCACATATCGTCATCGAAACCCCCATTACCATGGAAACAATCTTTGACAGGTTCGAGCAAGCAGAATACCGCGATGATGACATTCGCGTAAAGCTACTTAATGCCTATATCAGGGAGCATACGATTTTGTTCGAGGCGTTTGTACATGAACCCACGATTGACCAACTCGTTGCAATCTTATATGTCCATAAACGGGATCAAGCAGGTCTATATACGCTCAAACTCAGCCCAATTGGTAATCCCCGTCCCACCAAAGGTGTCCATTTCGCTGTGAAAATGCTCGGCGAGTGGATTATACGCCTTAGTGATGAAACGCAGGTTATTCAATACAACGTCAAAAGCTAAATATGCCAGTATCCCTGTATGCACAGTTAGGATACCGGCACATAATTACGCATTAAGCAAGCATCTTAGCCTAGGAATGTATTTACATCCTCTTTCAGTTGCGACAAACACCCTATGTCAAGATAAAGCATATGCCCTGCTTCATAGTAGGTAAAATTGATGTTCTCGCGCACTTCAGGATCAAGCCCCATATGATTAAAGGTATATTCAGCGGCAAAGTGCGGAGTCGCCAGATCATAATAGCCTTGTGCCACCATCACCTTCATAAATGGATTACGTGAGAATGCGTTCCGTAGATGTTCGCTCGTCTGTGGAGAGACCCCACGTTCATATTCCCACGCTTGGTTCACTTTGTAATTGAGCACTTCGTAGGCACGGTCAGTCTCGTAACCGAGTTCTTCGCGCACATAATTGTAGAACATCGCGGTATATGGTGGCATGATGGCAATCATGGACGGGTCAAACTCCGGGAATTCGGCGATCGCTTCACCAGAAATCCCCTTAAAGCGACTATCCAAACGCCCAACAGTACGATTTACATCGCGCAATAATGCCTTACAGAAGCGCCAGATATGAATTCGTAAATTGGACTGTAAGATTTCCGCTTTATCCAACCCGGTATACTTTGCTAACGTTTCGGCTATCTTATCACGCTCATCATCGGTGAGCTTATCACCCTTCATCAACGCCAACGTATAATCGTTTTCCGTCCATTCTTCTACCTCATCCAAAAATTCGCGTAAGGGTGTGTTTTGGATTTCGTCAGAAAGTTTGTTGTGGTACCAAGCAGTTGCGGCATAGGTCGGTATGTACAGGTTGTACGGTAGGTCGTTGGTCGGCGCAAACCGCAACGTTTGGAAGCTCGTTACTGTTGAAATGAGAATCAAACCATTAAATGCAATGCCACGCCCGCCATCGAGCAAATGCCCCGCCAACCCGGAAGCGCGTGTTGTACCATAACTTTCTCCGGCAAGGTAGAGTGGCGATGCCCAGCGATTGTTACGGATCAAATATAGACGGATAAACTCACCTATTGAAGACAGGTCAGACTCAAGTGACCAGTATTTTTTGTTGTCATCTGCTTTGACCGCGCGACTATACCCTGTGCCAATCGGGTCAACAAAAACCAGATCGGCTTTATCGAGCCAGGTATCATCATTAGGAACGAGTTGGTACGGCGGTGCGGGCATAAACCCTTCATCTTGCATCTTCACACGATATGGACCAACAGCACCAAGATGCAACCAGATAGATGCAGAACCCGGTCCTCCATTAAACACAAAAATCAGCGGACGTTGAGAGACATCCTTCACACCGTCCAACGTATATGCCATATAGAAAATTTCGGCTTCAATATCCCCCGATTCTTCGTTTTTAAGTGGCATCATGCCAGTGGTGGTCGAATATTTGAGGGATTTATTTTTCAGCTTCAGCGTATGTTGCTTCACAATCGGGTCTTTTTCTTCGACCTTTTTAACATCATTATTTTTTGTTTCTTCGGCTTTTTTCTCGTCATCAGCCATTGTAGTATCTCCAAACCACTTATCATTCAAAAATATTTAACAAGGGTGACTATAACGGCTTATTAACTAGTTCGCAACCTATATTACGGGTGGTAATGGGTCACGTATGCAATCAAATACTTTTATTTGTCTTGATATTTTTAAGATGCTTGATGTAATCGGCAGGCAGCTTCATGCCTTTAGCACCTTCGATGATTGTTTCTAAATAATAACGCGATGGTTCGATTGTTTGTGGCGATTTTTCGATAATTGTATATGTAATGGTATGCATAGTATCACCATTATCAAGCACAACATCAATCCCCATGGAGGTGTACCCAACTCCGTAATTCTCTTTTTCGTCGAGTGCATCATGGCATTTTTTACCCATAACATACAACGCACCCCACACGACATCGCCGGGTGAATAAACCACGTCCGCCACACCACCACGCCAGCCAGTTGAATAGCGTCGAAAGTCCAGTTTATGATCCTTGAGTAATGCCTTACCAACGATGTCATATTCCGAGCAAATCTCCGACATCACCCATAATGACATATTGCTTCCAAATGCGAAATAATAGCGATCCATAAGGATTTACTTTCCATAAATAGTCATCTTCACTTATTATATGCGGGTAAGATCAGTTGAAAACTGTAGAAATCATGATATTTCGTAAATTTTTATTGCGCGAAGCATTGTCATATATGATTCGGGGAATTGTGCCTCATTCGCACCTTCTAAAATCGTCGCTTTGTATGCTGGTGCGGCGGGGAATTCATCAAAATCTTTGTTGATGACAGCATAGCTCATCGCCGTGTAGGTAGTGCCCTCTACTGTAGTTACTTCTACAGTGATACGATCATAACCGACACCAACACTCTCTTTGATGTCCAATGCCTTGATGCACAATTGATTGATCCGATATAAGCGCCCCCAAACATGCTCGCCTGAACGCGGAATAATGTCCGCGACTCCACCGTTCCAGCCAGCAGAAAAGCGTGTAAAGCCTAATCTATAATCCTTCAAACATGCGGAGCCGACAAGGTCATGCCCGGGGCATACATGATCCATCACCCGTTTCGACAGGTTGCTCCCATAACCAAAATAATGCATGCTGACTACTCCTACCCGCTTGATCGTTTCTGGTTTATCATACCTAGAAAGGAGGAAAATAACCGTTGTCAGTGCTCGAATTTTACGATCAACTTGCCGGTGATTATCACCTGATTTTTCAAGATTGGCGACAAGGTGTTCAACGCCAGGGAAAATCCCTCGATGACTTCATTCGTCGACTTGTGCATGGTGCGCCGGACATCACTGTTTATGATTGCTCCGCTGGTATCGGCACGCAAGCAATCGGATTAGCCCTCCAAGGGTATATTGTCCATGCCACCGATTATAGCCCGAAAGCAATTACACGCGCCCAACAAGAAGCAGAATCATTTGACCTATCCATGACATTTGGCGTGGCAGATTTTCGTCAACTTGGTACACAGGTCAACGGGGCATTTGATGTTGTGATTTCTTGCGATAATTCGTTACCTCATTTGCTCACGAATGATGATCTAAAATTAGCGACACAAAACCTCGCGCAAAAAATCAACAGTGGTGGACTGTTGCTCATCAGCATACGTGATTACGATGCAATTTTAGCAACAAAACCAACGACCACCCCACTTGCCGTGTACAATGATGCCACAAACCAGCGTAGAGTTTCATTTCAAGTGTGGGATTGGGCGGAAAACGCAGATATTTACACAGTGAATCACTACATCATTACTCACAGCGACGAGTTGATAACGCGTCATCACAGCACCCAATATCGTGCTCTACGCCGTACTGAACTGACAGCATTTTTGCAGGTAACGGATTTGACTGATATACAGTGGCATATGCCGGAGGACAGCGGTTATTATCAGCCTATCGTGACCGCCCGCAAACCATGATGCGACGTATCCTACTGGTACAGATGGCAGACATCGGCGATCTTGTTACGACTACACCTGCGATTACCGCACTCAGGGACGCGCACCCTGAAGCACATATCGCCCTCCTGACCAGCGCCCACGCCGCGCCGATTATTGCAGATACGGATCTAGTTGATGAGATCATCACCTTTGACAAAAGCAATTTCAACGGCACTATCGCATTTTTCCGTCCGGCAAATCTCAAGCATGTGATCGGACTACGCGATGGCAATTACGACAGTATCGTTTATTTCCATCACTTTACGCTCAAGCTCGGAACAATTAAATTCGCACTAATGGCATTTGCGAGTGGCGCGAAACACCGTTACGGAATCGATAATGGGAACGGGTGGTTTTTAACGGCGCGTATCCCTGATGATGGTTACGGCGCGAAACACCAGGTGGAGTATTGGCGCGATCTTGTTGCCCTTCTCGGGGCAGATTCAGCCTCGCGTTCTCAGAAAATCGCCCGTAAAAACTATGATTTGCCTGCTCATGACGGTATCCGTATCGTGATTCATGCCGGTAGTGGTGGCTATAGCCTCGCGAGGCGCTGGGAACCTGAAAAATTTGCACAGGTAGCAGATGCACTCACACAACAGCATAAAGCACAAATCATCCTCGTCGGCGGGAAAAATGATGATGTGGGAGCGGTCAAAGATGCCATGCAGACCACGCCACTCGACCTGAGCCAGAAAACCACACTTACCGAACTTGCTGGAGTTATTGCACAGGCAGATCTATTTATCGGCGCAGATAGTGGTGTATCCCACATCGCGGCGAGCGTAGATGTACCGATATTAACTGTGTTCGGTCCGAGTAATCATCGTGCGTGGGCACCACACACATATAGTGCCCCATCTATTGTAGTGCGGAGTGCGCCGGAGTGTAGCCCGTGCAGTTATGTCGGGCATGGCATAGGATTGCGTGAAGGTTGTAAGGCGAGAACCTGTATGAAAATGGTCACCGCAGAACAGATTATTGCACAGGCAGATCAACTTTTGAGTGGCGAAAGCGCACCGATGCAAACTACAACGATGACAGAAGTCACTGGCGATCATGACCGGATTCAGATTCTCGGCTTACCGGTGGATGCCATCACATATGAACAATGGTTAGCACTGATTGACCGTTGGATAAACGACGACCAGCGTGTGTATCATGTCTGCACGACCAACCCTGAATTTATGATGGTGGCGCAGGAAGACGTCAACTTCCGTAATATCCTCACCCGTGCCGATTTATGTGTACCGGACGGCGTAGGTCTACTATGGGCGGCGAAGCGCAAGCATACGCCATTACCAACCCGTGTGACCGGCTCCGATGGTGTACCCATTATCGCAGAACACGCCGCGCAAGCAGGCTGGAAATTATTTTTCCTCGGCGCAGGTGATGGAATCGCGGAACAAGCGGCGAACATCCTACGGGCAAAACATCCTAAATTACAGATTGTCGGCACCTATGCCGGTAGTCCTGCGCCGGATGAGGAAGATACGATTGTGCAAATAATTAACCAGAGCGACGCGGATATTTTATTCGTCGCATATGGCGCACCTTCACAGGATAAATGGATCGCCCGGAACACACCACGCCTTAAAGTACATATGGCGATGGGCGTGGGGGGCGCGTTCGATTTTATCGCGGGAATTGTCCCCCGTGCCCCGGAATGGGTGCAAAATCTCGGTGTAGAATGGTTGTATCGCCTATATTTACAGCCGTGGCGCATTAAACGTATGATGCGCTTACCCCGTTTTGTGATCTCAGTTTTATTGCGAGGCGATAAATGACAATTTATTTCTACTCCACGACAGACAAATATGGGTGCTTCTCCAATTTTTCTCGTCACGCGTTTGGACTTGATAACAACTATTGGAAAACATCCGAACATTATTTTCAGGCACAAAAGTTTGCGGGAACCGCATACGAAGAAACAATTCGTCGTGCGGAAACCCCAAAGAAGGCGGCATCATTAGGGCGCAGTCGCAGATTTCCACTGCGTTCCGATTGGGAAGATGTCAAAGATGAGGTGATGCGCCGGGCTGTACTCCAAAAATTTCAGACGCATGCAGATATTCGAGAGACACTACTCAGCACGGGTGATGAGGAAATCGTCGAAGCCTCCCCGTATGATTATTATTGGGGCGCAGGGCAAGATGATAGCGGGAAAAATATGCTAGGCATCATCTTGATGGAAATCCGCGAAATTCTGCGTACCGAACAAGATAACTGTTGACGTCAGCCTGCCCAAATGGTCAGGGGTAAACTCACCAGATGTGCATTTTCCCCATACATGAGACTATGTCACAATGAGATTATGTCAAACAGACTGCCCATTGAGGACAACCTATGCCAGCAGATAACAGACAACCCGATGATATATACCAGTATGTCGTACAGGAAAATGTTACTGAAGCCATAGAAGCAGAACGTCGCATGATGGCACGGGCACTAGAAGAAACGGTCATCAGTCAATTAAATCTGTTGTTGTCTCAGACCAATATCTATGCTCAGACGATGCACAGCCAAGAAGCGTTAACCGCCCTATCCGTATTAACAGCATTGACCAAACAAACACTCCAACAAGCACGCGATCTTGAGAATACTTTACACCCCACAATACTAGATTCACTCGGATTAGAGCCTGCGCTAGAAGCTCTTGCCAATCAAGAAACACGGGCACAGGGTGTGCGCGTCGTGTTGGCATTACAACGTCTACCTAAAAGACTACCCCAACAGATTGAATTGGCACTATTCAGATTCACTCAAGAGACACTCGACCGAGCCATCCGCCAAGCAAACGCAGGGACATTCACAATACGGCTGGAAAAAGATGAAACCGAATTGCGTTTCAGCGTGCAAGACGACGGTATACCTTTCACAGGCGAAACAGTTACGGCATTTGATAAACGTCTGCGCGCCTCCGGTTGGAAGTTAGATGTCATTTCTGATAATCGCCGAGGGTCTACCTTCCAGATAATCATTCCGCTCAAGCCATCGGTTAGACTGACAGAACGCGAACACGATGTGCTTGCTCACCTGACCACCGGGTTAACCAATAAAGAGATCGCACAACAGCTACATGTTAGCCCACGTACGGTCAAATTTCATCTGGATAATATCTATTCTAAACTTGGTGTTAATACCCGTACAGAAGCGGCGATTTATGCGCTACAGCATGGGTGGTCACTGTCCGAATAGGCAGGGTCAAACACACCAAACATCCGTTATCACACGTCTGCACTTGATGGACAATGGAACTATAGACAGATCAATTAAGGAGATCAAACAATGGCAAACGAAACTTATGTGGGCCCACTAGAAACACTTCTTCAAGACAATGCTGTTATGGAGATCATGATTAATCGCTTTGATGAAATCTATATCGAAAAACATGGGCAATTAGAACTCACCGATTCAAAATTTGACAATGAAGGTCATCTATTGCAAACATTGCGCGGAATTTTGAACGCTAACGGGCAGGAGATCAACGAAATCAACCCGATTGTAGATACGCGCCTGCCAGATGGCACGCTGATGAATGTCGTTATCCCACCGGTTGCCGTGGATGGTACATTTGCTACGATGCGTAAGTTTGGACAGAATGAGCTTGATATGGATGACTTAATTCGATTTGGGTCATTAACCGAAGAACTGGCAATATTCTTGAAAGCCTGTGTCAAAGCACGTTTAAATATCGTTGTATCTGGTGGTACAGGTTCAGGTAAAACCACCGTTTTCAATAACCTTACACAGTATTTTGATGACGATGAACGCATTGTCGTCGCCGAAGCACGCACAGAACTACGGGTACGTCATCCTCATGTAGTGCGTATGTCTGCGCGCTTTCCTAAAGCCGATGGTACAGGCGAAGTGACCGTACGCGATCTAGTCATTAACGCGCTCAAAATGCGACCAGAACGTTTAGTTGTCGGCGAAGTACATGGTGGTGAAGTGCTAGACATCTTCCAGGCGATGAACACTGGACATGATGGATCAATGTTCACTATCCATGCCAACAGTCCACGAGATGCATTGGCGCGCATGGAAATTATGGCATCAATGGCATCGCCGGATGTCCCTCTCTTAGGTATCCGTGAACAAATGGCAAGCGCAATAGACATGATTGTTCAGCAAACACGCTTACGCGATGGCAGTCGTAAGATTGTACAGGTGACCGAGGTTATGAACATAGAGGGTAATATGATTACGATGCAAGACATCTTTGAATTTGAGCAAACGGGCTTTGAAGATGGTAAAGTTCACGGGCAAATATCTTCAACAGGCATTGTTCCAACTTTCATGCCTAGAATGCAGGAGTATATACCCGATCTCCCATTCGACGAAAATCTATTTACTTCAACCGGGCAAAACACTGAATAAATACATGAATTCCCCCTATATGCGGGTAATGCGCTCCCCCAATTTTGATGAAATTCTGAAAACTATTGTCACTCAATGATTAAGCAATTTCCATGAATTTTGAACCGTTTTAGCGAATCGTGCGTATAGAGTAGTGTAGACAGAAAACATACAGCACATTCACTAGGAGGAGTGACCATGATGAATAATAACAGTTATGAACTTGATGCCCTTCGTCGGAAGGAAATGATTCAACGGGCAGAAAATCGCCGTCGTGCCACCGCATTACGCGAGACTGCAAAGCCCGAACAACATCGCAATGTGGTCAGCCCCACATTAGCACAGGTCGGGCGCACCCTCTCTAACATCGGGAATAACCTGCAAGAACGTTTCGGCGATCTGCCAGAAAACGCTGTCGGTACAAGCTATCAGCCGGAAACCGCCTGATTGTACCGGAGTATCTCATCCATACTGGACATCAGGGCGAGCGAAATCGCCCTATTTTTTTGCCTGATTTTGAGTACGCTTGAAGCATATCGCTCAATTCAGGAAAATAAACCTCTATGCTCCATCAGTTAATCCAGTGGGTAACCGCCCTTGCAAACCATAAAATTATCGTTATTGGCGATGTAATTCTTGATGAATACGTGTATGGTAATCCCACCCGTATGAGTCGTGAAGCGCCTATCCCGGTTTTAGAATTTGAATCACGGCGATTAATCCCCGGTGGCGCGGCAAATCCGGCAACCAATATTGTCGCAATGGGCAGTCAAGCGTTGCAAGTGGGGCTAATTGGTGAAGATGAAGCCGGGGTAAACCTACGTAAGGTGCTAGATAAAGATGGTGTAGATACGTCAGGGCTTTTTAGCGATGCGACACGCCCGACCACGCTTAAGTCTCGCATGATGGCACAGATGGGCTTGCGCTTTCCACAACAGATCGCGCGTATGGATACCCTGTCCCGAAAGCCGGTAAACACGCAAATCTCCACACAAATTCAAGCATGGGTTCTTCAACATCTGCACACGACTGATGCTATTTTATTCTCGGACTATCATGGTGGGTTAATTACATCAGACTTAGTGAACACACTGCGTTCGCAAACAAATGGTGCCGTGTTAACCGCAGACGCACAGGGTAATCTGGAAAAATATACGGGCTTCACATTGGTCAAATGCAATGCAGACGACGCACAGACGTATTTAGGGCGAGATTTAGATACCGATGAAAATTTCGCAAAAGCCGCGTGCGAATTATTTGTCCAGTTACAACTTAAAGGTGGCATGGTCATCACACGCGGCAGTGACGGCGCAACACTTGCACAAAGCGGTATATCTGCGCAACATTGCCCTGCGCCAACAGTCAGCGATGTCTATGATACCGTCGGCGCAGGCGACACAGCAATCGCTGTCATGACATTAGCGCTTGTTGCCGGAACAAGTTATCGTGATGCGGTAATGCTCGCAAACACCGCTAGCGGGCTGGTTGTGCGCCGCTTTGGTAATTACACACCCACACCAGAAGAATTAACCCAAGCACTACAGGCTTGGGAATAACATCAATCTTACAGCACAACAATCATCAAAATTGCGACAAATGGTGGAATTAGACCGATAATTACAATATCAGACATCATACCCTGCAAACGGCTAATCTGGTCAACTTCGTTGAAGTCACGAATCATCTGTGCCTCCATCGTATCACTCCCTAAACCACCCGGATGGTTCAAACGACTCACAGGTGAACTGCCCATAAATGCCATAACGATTACTAGAAATCCGCTCAAAAATAGCATTGATGCGTAATCTGTACCGAGTAAACGCGAGATAACGGCAACAATCGCAAAAATCGCTACCTCAATCCACAATAATCGTCTAAGATACTTACCATCTTTCAAACGTTTAATCATAATTGACCTACTCTGCTTCGTTCCGTAGGTCTAGTGTAACGGATAATTCTCAAATATAGTGTTTCGGAGTATTACAGCATGTGGAATCCCCCTGATCCCAAAACGTTCAATCCGATGGTCTGGATGATCGCAAAACAAATTCCAGAAGGACAGGTGAGCACGTATGGACAAATTGCGTCAATCATCCCCCCGCCAGAAGGTGTTGCACCACCGGATTATCGTCGACTTGGTGCACGATGGGTGGGCACAGCGATGAACGCCACCCCGGCAAACGAAGGTGTGCCATGGCAAAGGGTTATCAACAGTAAGGGGGAAATCAGCCTACCCGCAGGCACACCGGGGGCACATCAACAACGCACACTTTTAGAAGCGGAGGGTGTGGAATTCGATGACAAAGATCGTGTCAATTTTGAACATTTCGGCTGGGATGGACCGGATGAAACATGGCTAAAAAAACATGGGCTGTTTACGCCACGCCCGATAAAGAAATCAGGTGGTAAGCCACAACAACCCAAACTGCTTTAAATCCGATTGCTTTCTGAGTGTCCTATACCTTGAGATTAAATGATTCTATACATTAATCTCCAAAGTATTTGCAATATCATTGACATGATCTTGTTCATGCTTTGCCATAAACAGCACAATGTTTTCGATGGACATAATCCGTAAACTGGCATGCCTGCCCTTTTTGTCCAATGTTGTCTCATCGAGCGTGTTTAACCAATCTAATAATTCTTGGCGTGATTTTTCGAGACTTGCTCGGGATTCTTCTACAGTTTTCTCGGATGTTTTTCGTGTGATGCTGGCGTTATAGCGCTCAACATCAAAATCTTCTGGAATAATATTGCGTCCCTGAGCAATCCCCATCACCTGATTGTTATGCCCACGGTCAGCGTCTGCCAGATGATGCAATAGTTGGCGTACTGACCACTTCAATCCATCGGAGTAAACCAGTGTATCCCATCGATCATCCACTTGATCTAAGACTGCGTTGGTATAGTCGCGTGTTTGTAATAAATCTTTTTTGAGTCTGTTAACTCGCTCTGACATGAAACAAATCCCATCATTTTTAACTTGCTTTGGTTACATTATAGCGAAATCAAAAACGGGAGCGACAATGTCACTCCCATTAAAGATAATCTATCATTTGCCCCAATAGTGCAATTAGAGCTGGATATAGCTGTTTTCCGCCATGATAAAGCGATGTACGGAAGGCACCTGCGTTGCAGACGATGTAACCACCGTTGAATCAGCAAGCAAACTGGAGTCGATACGACCAGGAATATCACGTAAAACACAGTCTTTCATCACGATACTAGCTTCAATCTCACTGTTTTCAATCGTCACATTATCGCCAATAGACGTGTACGGTCCAATGTAAGCATTTTTGATGGTCACGTTCGCGCCGATAATCACCGGACCGCGAATCACACTATCAATCACTTCGGTTTTACTACCAAGGATTACACGATTAGAAACCTCGGAATTACCACGAATATATCCACCGTTTTCCGGTGAAGGCATATACGGCAGATCACCCAAAACGAGTTGATTTGCGTTAATTATCGCGTTGGGCTTACCAGCATCAATCCACCATCCCTGCAAAACATAGGGTTCAACGGTGACATCACCATGTTGTCCGGCAATTAAGCGTTGAATTGCATCCGTGATCTCTAGTTCGTTGCGCCATGATGGGCGAATGTTCGCAATCGCATCGAAGATAGATTTACGGAAGAGATAACCACCGCAAATCGCCAGATTTGAAGGCGGGTCTTTTGGTTTTTCTACAACACGGGTCACTTTACCGTCCTCAACCACCGCGATACCGAAACGCTGAGGATCAGGGACTTCATAAAGCGCGATTGCCGCTTCAGAATCTGAGTCCCGGAAGCCACGAAGCACGCTTTCCATCTTGTCCTGGAAAATGTTATCTCCAAGGAAGACTGCGAATGGTTCGTCGCCAACAAAATCATGGCATAGATTAATCGCATGCGCCAAACCAAGTTGCTCTTCTTGAGTGATATAGGTCAATTTAACACCCAGCGTAGCGCCATCCCCTAGCGCAGATGGAATCGGCGATTCCATGCTGTTTACCACAATACCGATTTCGGTCAAACCGGAATTCTTTAGGGTTTCAATCGCGTATACGATCAGGGCTTTGTTCGCAACCGGCACAAGCGGTTTGGGCATAGTTAACGTTACAGGGCGTAAGCGCGTACCCTGACCTGCCGCGAGAATAATTGCTTTCATCAGGTTTTAGTCTCCTCATGTTTATTTGTAGATTCATCGTCGATTGACGATAAAAGAATAATCATAAAATTACGAATGATATACATTGTCATAGTAATTGAGAAAAGTTAAGGGAGCAAACGAATTTTTCGTGAATACATCAATTCTTCGGTAAATCAATCGGCACGTTACTCCGATATGAATGACACTTCCCATATAAGCATTACTGATTTGCATATTCCCAGATTGATTCAGCAATTTTCCAAACAGCATCAGGATATGCCATTGACCGCGCACGCGAAGCGCAAGCCTGCAAAGTGTCATCTGCTTCATCTAGCCATTGTCTTAGCGTAGCAACAAGCATATCGGGTTGTGGTGCAAACATGCCAATAGCATTGTCGACAACAAAATCCACATTACCCTCTTCTTGACCGGGAATCGCATCGTACAAAATCATCGGTAAACCAGCGATACAGGCTTCAGAGATGGTTGCGGGTCCTGCTTTGGTTACCAGAATATCTGATGCCGCCATCATACGTGGCATCTCCGTGACGTTATCCACAAAACCATAAATATGCGTGGGTTGTGACCAATGTTGAGCATCCAGCTGTGCCTTGAGGTCTTTGTTTTTTCCGGCAACGATCACCAATTGACAGTTTAAGTTTGCGCCATTCACCGCCAGCGCGTTGTTAAACAAAGGTCCCATACCTTCCCCACCACCGATCATCATAATCGTTGGCAACGCTTGATCCCACCTGAAACCAGCACGGGCTTCAGATTTTTCCACCAGCGCTTCGCTAAATTTTGGATGTACGGGCAAACCCGTCAGTTCAAGTTGCTCTGGCATCAGCCCGATAGATGAACCAATATCATAGGCGGTTTGTGTGGGTACAAACGTGCGTTCGGCGGATTTCTCAAACCAGAGATGATGTGTCGTGACAAGATCAGTGACTACCGTTAAAAATGGCGGACGTTGCTCAAAAGATTGAAACGCCATCATTGATGGACGCGTAATCACCGAATGCACGCTGACGACCACATCAGCAGGGTTTTCTTTGACCATACGACGTAAACGGGGGCGATTGGTGTAATACATCCATTTGGACGAAAATGCCGCACCTCGTTTACTATTCGAGGTATGAAAACTCATGCCGTAAAGTCTGCCGGTATAGTTGACCATCAATGGATACAATTCAGGCATATAATTCATAGGGAAATAGCATTGACGATAAACATCGACAAAGGTTTCTTGAATGGAATCGTCGCCATATTTGAGTTTGAGCGCCGCAGTAATCGCAGTCGCGGCGGCACGATGCCCACCACCAGTATCTGACATGAGAAACAGCACACGCTTTGCCACAATCGAACCCTCAATGGTTATAGATTTGATAATCATTTGTTCTTGAAATCAGCAGGTGACATCATAGCATAATTCTTTGGTAAGCATTATTCTCAATCCTATTCCGTAATGTGTAGCACATGATATACTGACATCACTTACCGTAACAAAAATATGGAGCAATGAATTGCTACTATTCTCTAGCAACCCTAGTTTTGAATTTATCATCGCCGTTATTTTAGCGGCGCTTGTTGGTATGACCATTCACGAATTCGCACATGGTTATGTCGCATTCTTAATGGGCGATCCCACGGCGGCAGAACAGGGTCGGCTGACGCTTGACCCGACAGTGCATATCAACTGGCTTGGTTTTGCCATGTTCGTGCTCATCGGCTTTGGTATTTTAGGGCAAGCCCCTGTCCGACCAGAAAGAATGCGGAACCCACGCTGGGGTTACCTAGCATCAGTCGCGGCAGGACCATTATCTAATCTAGCATTAGCGGTTGCCTTCGGCATTATCATTCGGATTATCGGTTTGCAAACACTATTCTTTGATACGCCGACCATTGTTAGAGAAGTCTTATTCCAAATGGTCACATTCAATGTATTGTTGTTTATTTTCAACCTACTGCCTTTGTTTCCGCTGGATGGGTGGCGGATCGTCTATGTATTATTACCACCAGAATTGGCGATAGAATGGCAACGCAATGCACAAAATACCCAGATGCTATTTTTCGCCTTGATATTATTCAGCTATCTTCCGGGCTTTCCAAGTATCTTCGGTATATTAATTGCAGAACCCACCATATCAATACGTAACATGATTCTAGGTATCTAAACGTTATGCCAGCGACACAACGAATTCGTCAGGGTGTGCGTGCGTTATTTGCGTTTAGTCAATCTATAGATATTGACCTCGCCACCCGCTATCTCAATACGGCACAGTTTGATTTGTTCAACCAGATGCAACGTAGCGAGCAACTCCATAGCTTGAATGTGCTGAGGGATGTGCTGGCACAGGAAAGCATCACACCACATGACCTTGCCATCGCCGCCCTACTCCACGATTGTGGTAAAACACGGTATCCATTAGCGATCTGGCAGAAAACACTGGCTGTCCTTGTTCGCGCCGGTTCACCATCAACTTATCATCGGTGGCGAGAAGCAAGTCCTCAAAATCGTATTAAACGCGCTGTTGTTGTAGCCGAAAATCACCCACAATGGAGTGCGGAATTGGTAAGTGCCACCGGAGCAACTGAACGGACACTCTGGATTATCGCCCACCACGCGGACTCGCTGGACAATTGGGCGGATCATCCACATTGCAAACTTTTACAACGATTGAAACTTGCAGATGATGCCAATTAAAATGCATCATGATCGAAAATCTCAAAAACTTACGTAGTGAGGTAAGGAGAAAATATCCATGGCTGAAGTATCCATAGCAATTCTTGGTTTAGGGCGTGTAGGCACATCTGTTGGCTTGGCACTAAAGCGCCATAATATGCAGGGTAAAGAACACCAGTTTACCATCACGGGTTATGATGGCACATCGGACAATGTTAAAGAGGCGAAGACTCTCGGCGCAATTGATGAAAGTGCAGGGCGACCTGAAATCGCGACACAGAATAAAGATATTGTGCTGATGGCATTGCCATATGGCGAAGTACGTACTGCGTATGAATATATCGCGCCGAGTTTGCGGTCAGGTGTGGTCATCCTCGATACCTCGCCAATTTGCCAGACATCGCTGGATTGGTCAAAAGAGTTTTTACCAAAGGACGCGCATGTTGTCTGTATTCGTCCTATTGTCAACAGTGCTTATGTATTTGATGGTGTAGACGAAGGCAAACGCGCAAAAGAGGATATGTTTGATGGTGGGACAATCCTCATGATGCCAAGCGTGACCTGCATACCGGAAGCAATCTCATTGGCGACTGATTTCACTAAACTTCTCGGCGCAACACCACATTTTACCGATCCAGCGGAACACGATGGCTTAATTGCAGGTATGGACATTCTGCCCGACCTTTTAGGCACAGCGTATTTCCATATGCTAAGTCGAAATTCTGGTTGGACAGATTTACAGCGACTCGGCAACCCCGCCTTTGGCATGGCGACACATCCCCTTTTTGATACTCATCCAGATGATCTGCGTGATTCCTTTCTCAATAGCGGCGATAACCTCGTTCGTTATCTTGACGGCATGATCGAAGAATTACGCGAGTTCCGCACGGCGCTGGCTACACAAGATCGTGATGCACTCGAAGCCGCACTTGGCGATGCCAGTAAACAGTATGAACGATGGATCAATCGGCGTGTCAACAACAAGTGGCAAGGTGATGAAATGCTTGATTCTAATACAAGTAGTGTTGGTGGCATGATGAGCAACATGATGGGTGGTTTCTTTGGTGGTCGCAACAAAAATGACGACGACTAAACAATTATTTTCATCAAAATAATGCATATACACTCACGTCACTCACAATATAGGGTGACGTTTTTAATAATAAATCTCTATTTCGTAATCTTTGCCCCGCGAAGTTTACACCTTTTTTACAAACACATCATACTTTGGCTAAATCCTTTGCATACACTGTTTGAGATACACAATTTGGTGTAAAAGATCGATATTTGTTTGAATAAATCATATCTCAAAGGGTATTGGAGGAAACATGAAAGTACATAATCGTATTGCATGGGTCATCGGCATTCTAGTGGTTGTGATGCTACCATTTGCGGGTATTGTCGCCGCACAGACCGACGATACTATTGATGAAAGCACACCCTTCCTAGGAATCGCATTTGAAGAAGCTGAAAATGGTGTTGAAATTGTACAGGTGGTTTCTGGAAGTCCCGCAGATGATGCAGGGATCACTGTAGGTGATATACTCATTACGATAGACGGAGAATCTGTTGATTTTGAGACTGTCGCGGATGTCGTTGCAGGGTATGCTGTGGATGATACCGTCACGGTTGAGTTATTGCGTGAGGATGAAACCATCTCACTTGAAATTACACTTGGTGAACGTCCCGAAGCGCCAGAACCACCTAACCGACGCAATGACAACAATCGACGTTTTGAGTTCCAGCAACGCCTTGATGGAGCGTATCTGGGTGTTATGGTAGAAGATAGTGATGATGGTGTGACAATCGTCGAAGTACGAGCAGACTCACCCGCAGAAGACGCTGGTTTACAAGAAGGCGACATTATCACATCTGTAAATGCCTCAGAGATTACGGACAGTCGTATACTGGTTGAAACCGTGCAAGCGTTAGACTCAGGAGATATCGTTAACATCACCCTAACCCGGGACGGCGAAGAGCTATCAATCGAAGCGACTCTGGGTGACCGTACCGATATTCGCCCGCTCATTCTAGAAAATATGCCTTTCATGATGCTTGATGGTATTGAATATCTGGAAGATGAAAACGTCTGGGTCATCAATGAATTGGACGAAGACAGCCCATTAGCGGAGGCAGGTTTACAAGCGGGTGATCGCATTACCGCGATTAACGGTCAGGCATACGCACCAACGGAACTACCGCAACTATTGATGAATATTGACCCGGAATCCCCGCTGGACGTAACCGTTGAACGTGGTAATGAGACACTTCAAATTGAGGTTGACCTACCGTTACTGTTACCGTTAATCGGTGGTTTGCGGATGGATGGCGATTTTGGTCAGGGTTTCAGTTTCAATATGCCCAGAAATGGCGACCTGCGTGATCGATTTGAACAACGTGGTAACCGTAACGGTCGTTTCAATAATAATCGTGCTCGTCTTGGTGTGACCTTTGTGATGCTTGATGAAGTTATGGCAACTGAATACGCTGTCGAAGAGACTACCGGCGCGCTTATTATAGAAGTTTCGTCCAATTCACCCGCTGATCAGGCTGGAGTACAGGCTAACGACGTGATCATAGCTGTCGACGGTGATACGGTTGATTTACAGCGTAACCTCGCAGAACGCCTCTCAGCTTACGAACAGGGCGAAACGGTGAATTTAACCATCATCCGTGACGGCGAGGAACAGGAAATTGCTGTCACGCTTGGTGGCGTTGAACAACGCGGGTTTAACTTCGGCGGAGGTTTCCCGTTCGATACGGACGTAGAGGAAACTGCTCCTCCGGTTGAAGAACCAGACATTTAAGCACAAACCAGCGGGTGTTAATCCCCCACTCCACCCGAGCAACTTCCCATTACCTTTTATGTGATGGGAAGTTTTTTTGCTTGATACTCAATCCAGACAAACCTACTAGAGCCAAATGATTGATTTCGGACAATTACCGCCCTTGCAAGG
>DAOTXB010000045.1:0-9217 GCA_034435575.1 Anaerolineae bacterium | reverse complement strand
TTCCTGAAGACTTGCAAGCACCGCCGATGATCCCGCTTGTCCCTGTTGCCCGCCCTTTCCAAGCCGCGCCGGAATTTCTCGACTTTCAAAATGGGGTCGGGGTGCGCTTCGTGACCACTTACGCACAGGATACGATTGTTGTTCTCGCGGATACGCCTGTTTACGAATTTATGGGGATAACCAATGATGGGCAATGGTTGGTCTCTGCACAAATTTCGCTATCAAGTGACCTTTTCCCCACACTCCCGCCGGATGAACTGCCCTATACCAATACCACCTATCTCGATTATCTGCGCGAGGTCGAGGCACAGATTGACAATAACGCCAATGATGTGACGGCATTTTTCCCCAATTTAACGGCAGTAGATGCCATGATTGAATCCTTATTGGTCGAACCACGCGAATTTACGATGGCACTAACACTGGACGATGTATCGTATGAACTGCCTGCTTCAATCGCGCCGTATATGGTGGGGGAATCGCTAGCATACGAACCGTTTTCCACCTTTGCAGACCAGACCGGACCGCCAGTGTTGCGCTTTAGCTTTGGCGACGAAGAAACATATATGTCCAATAATATGATGATCTATCCGGTGGCACTCACCGAAGAACTAGGCATATTTAACTTCGATCAACTTCGTCAGATTCTGGACGAACGCCCACGCGCCCCGGAAATTGATCTGTTTCCACGTACCGGCACAGGGCGCTTTTTTGATTTGCAGTATGAATACGTGCATTTTTACAATGGGATGGGCATACGCTATATTGCGGACTTTTTGCAAGAAGCAGACCTGTTTAGACCCGATTATGTCTATGTCGGATTGACGAATGATGAACAGTATTTTGTGATCGTTTCCCGCCCGATTGATCTGCCTGCTCTATCAGCCGCACCACAATTGCTAGCCTATAATCAAATGGTTGAGGACAACTATCCACAGTTTATTGATGAATTCGATACTTACGTTGAGTTAGCGTTGGGCGTTTTCGAAATTGCAACACTGGATATGTTCAACCCATCAATACGAGATTATGATGCCTTCATCCGGTCTTTGCGTATTGGTGATAGCCCACCAGAACGTGGTGGTTCTTAATTACGTTAAACGTCTAAGAACGATCCATACAGCGGTTGTTTGGGCTGGTTAGTGCGTGTGACCAGCCCATAACCATTGTCCATGCCATCTGCCCACGCATACCAGACCGCGCTCGCCACCTGACCGGGGAATTGTGACTCAATAATATTCATGAAGCCGTTGGCATATTGACCCACTTGCCCTGCCGCGCCTTCATCATGTTGTAAATTCAGCACACCCCATTCAGTGATCCACACTGGTTTGTCTGGTTGAATGGCACTCCAATTGCGGATCGATTCTTCTAAGGGACCAAAGTTTGAGAATCGATTGCCTATTTGACCGCGCCCATAAGGGTGGAACGCCACTCCATCGGGGCGGATGTGACCGGGCATATTGTTAAACACCGTGCGGATGTAGCGTGGACCAGCAGTGGGACCACCAACATGCCCCCCTGTGATAATCTTAATCGTAGGGTCTGCGTTACGTATCGCTTTGATTGATTCGGTCAATAGATGGGCATAATCACTCGCTGGCATGGGAACAGCGGCACGGGCGTTTTCTGGCGCGGTGTCCTGCTCATTCCAGATTTGATAGGCATAGATCAACCCCTGACCACGAAATTGTGCGGCGACTTGCCCGACCATTTGTGCATAACGTGCGGTGTGTTCGCGCCAGCGAGGGGTATCCATTTGATGCCATACATAGCCCGCGCCCTCGCCGAACGTTTGATGTGTGAGAACCAGAATTACCTTACAACCCGCGTTCACATATTGCCGGAGCACATCCCGATAACGATTGAAGGTTGCGTTAAGGTCAGTGTTTCCATATCGGCGCGAATCCCCTTCGGGAACAGTGGGGTTGAGCGAGACATTGTATTTGAGGCGTACCCAGCCCATATTTTTCAAGGCGGTGGGATTGGGTCGTCCTATAGGATGGTCAATGTCGATATTCATGCCCGGTACTGCGACACCGGGGATACCTTCCGGCGGGTCAAAACTGCTGTAGGCTTCCAGATACCATGCGGCGGCATAAGCACCGGTTGGCGTGGTCGCATGGTTGACGCGCACCCATTTATCCTCAACGCCTAATTTGGCTAATGCACGTCCGTGTGGTTCTTTGACCTCTAACCAGTCTGCGGGGGTGGCTTTGCCTAACTTTTCCCCGCGTGTGCTTGGCAGGGAACGCACCCACAATCCACTCACCGTCGAGCGCACCCGTAATCCCGGTAAATAGAGAAAAATGGTGGGATCAACCACATCGGGTAATTGAAAATCGCTCAAACCATCGTTGGGCTTTTGGACGACGAGCTTAATGACAGGTCCGGCACTCATGCCGATTGTATCGCCCACATTGACCAATTGTCCCACACCCACGCGCACAGTCTTCAGTCCCGCATAGGTGGTGATGTATAACGCGCCCTCCACCACACTTTGAATCTGCACATACGGACCATAATTATACTGATCGTTGTTCATGTTGATGGCGAAGATACGCCCGGAAGCCGCAACAAACACAGGGGTGTTCTCCGGCGCGTTAATGTCGATTCCTTCGTGTAGGTCGCTGGTGTTACGATCACTTGCGGTGGAAAAGCCACGCAGAATCTTCGCCGGACGAACCGCGCTCGGATATTGCAGGACGAAGCGTTCATACAGATGTTTGGGCGTGTTACGGGTTTCGCCAAATCTATCGTTCGCGTTGATGCGTGCTTGTAGTTCATTGGCAAGCTGGGCGGGGGTGTCGGCTTTGATCACATCTACACGGACGACCAGCGGATAAATCCGTCGAATGTGGGTGAGTGCGTCGTCGTTCATCCATGTACGCCCGACCTGTACCGCGGTGACATCACGAAAGCGGTTTAAGTCGTTACCGGCGGGTGAGCGCACAACGGCTGTACGTTCGAAGGCGCTCAAATAAGGGCGCACTGCGTTCAACCATTCCGAGAAATCATAATCGGGTAATACAAGCGCGTGTGAAATTTGCGACATGGGTTTGTGTGCCTCCGGTGTGCGTTCTGGTTGCTCAATAGTAATCAACTCCCAATATCAATGATACCCTGATTTGCGTTTTGTACACATGATATTGTGGGCTATGTCAAGGTAATTGCATCAAATCCAAAATCTACTTCTTCATACGATTTAGGGTCACTGGAATTTTAACAGATACCTCATGCTGAACCATGAGTCAACGACAACCTCTGGTTGTACAACCCGCGTTGCGGCTATTTTCATGACCGACTTACGATAGTTCGAGCTTCCGTAGGAAGGTTGCCCTCTCTGCCTGTGGGCTATGTACAGACTAGATAGAAGTTTGCACTGCACACCGCTATCGCTACAATGGACAGTATGATTGATGATTATGGGGATTTGACTATGCCAGCACGGGCAATCTTTATCACAGGGGCTTCTTCAGGGATCGGGCTGGCGAGTGTCAAACGGCTGGATGATCTGGGGTTTAAGGTGTATGCGGGGGTGTATCCTGGAGAGGACACAACCGCGCTCGATAAACGCCAGAACGTGACCATCATCCCCATCGACATCACCGATACAGAGATGATCGCCTCCGCGGCGGGCAAGATCGCGCGTGAAGTGGGCGAAGCGGGGTTGTTCGGGCTGTTCAACAATGCCGGCATCCCGATGCCCGGACCGATGGAGTTCTTACCGATGCCCGCGCTCCGTAAGCAACTGGATGTGAACCTGTTCGGGCATATCGAAATGACCCAGTTCATGTTGCCCCATCTGCGTAAGGCGAAGAACGCGCGTATCGTCAACACTGCGTCGATTCTGGGGCGAGTGGTTGTGCCGATGGGTGGGGCGTATAGCATCTCCAAGTATGGCATGGAAGCCTTCAGTGACGCGCTACGGCAGGAACTGCGCCCGTTCGGGATGCGTGTGTCGATTGTCGAACCGGGGGTGATCGCTACACCAATCTGGGCGCGCACAGTTGAGAGTGTTGATGAGATGTTGAGCGAGTTACCTCCTCAGGCATTGGCATATTATGGCGAGGGGCTTCAACAGATGAACGCGACCACACAGCGCGAGGGTCAAAAGGGCTTACCACCGGATGCTGTCGCGCAGGTCGTCGTACATGCGTTCACGGCTTCGCGTCCGAAGATCCGGTATGTGGTGGGGAAGGATGCGAAAGCGGTTGCGCTCATGCGTCGCCTGTTACCAGATCGTGCGGTGGATTGGGTGATGCGACGACTCTATCCAACACAGTGATGGTGCGGTTGCCAATTTGTTGCCGCCACCATAGTATAAAAATCGGCGGGAAATTCAACCCACCCCAGCGCTCCCCGAATTCAAGGAGGGAGCCAAACACACCATATACAATCCAACCAATTTAAGCCGAAATAGATACGATAATTGTTAGCGCATCATAACGGGTACTCCCCCGATAAAATGGTTCTTCCGCACTTTATGTGGATCAAGGGGGCCGAGTACCCGTAAGCACAATAGATCAAAACGGGCTCGTCCATGCATTTGGCGCTTAATGAACTTGAGACGGTTGACTTGTCCGTCTGTTTGACCATTACTCCAAGAGGTGGCTAAGGCAGCCTCCACTGCAGCATAGTCTTGTCGAATACCCCATGCAAAAGATTGGATTTGTGAAGCTATAGACACCTTACCCCAAGCAGCATGATTATAGGGTATTGCTTAGCCGAGTTGGTATTAGAATCAAAGAAAATCTTGAACCGGGACACAGGGATAATGCTTATATAACCGTCCACTAAAGTATCATGCGCCATGCGCCCTCAACACAACAAGTAGCCTCCATCCCCTTCACTGAGGAGCACACCTACGGCACGCATCTTGTCGAGGATGGATTGCTACTGTCCAAATGCTTTATTGTGGACCGACAAACTCTTTTTTGGCGAAACGTCTTGGAGCAGCTCCCGGTAATGATGGGGTTGCGGCTTTAGCTGCAAACCGCGTGAACCACACGGCGATCCCCGGTTGCTGGCGATTTTTGACCGTTACGGTTGTCTCATTGAGACCCGGACCATCCGATAGGGTGGCTGTACCATATACTGCCTTCATTATCAGGCTAAGCGGGAAGGGCATTTTGTAGTAGGGTGCGCCCGCCTTCCACTCAAAGTGCCAGTCCCCATGCTCTGGTGTTTGGACATTACCGACAACTTGCGTCACACCAACACCTGATACATAGATGATACGCTCCATGTTATCTGCGATGCCCTGCCACGATAGATCATTGGTAGGATTTCCGCCTGTGAGGGGGACTATGTTGCCACCGTGTTCGCGTGGTAAATTCCATGCATCCATAACATAGGCTTTCGGAGCCTTTACCACAAAAGAAAACTCGACATTAGGTGTCGCTGGAACGTCCATTTTTGCTTGGTCAAAATTCTCAGGATATAGCGTCTGATATTTGGATGGTTCAGACATATTAGGTAAGTCACTTTCTCTAGGATAGGTTAGTGGAATCAAGTAAATCGAAGGGGACATCCCGTCTTTGAATTGGGAATTGTGCTTCAACAATGAGTTCATCGGCATCATGGAAGTCGACCGAACCAATGACAACGCCGTGTAACGGTCCGACAAAGGCATAATTGTTTAGCTCTGCCCATTCACCGATGGCACTAAAGCCGATATGTATCTCATAGGGAGCGCCCTTTTGAACGAAGGTCGCCATTACATAGGCGGGTAGCTCTCGTATGGTGAGTGCCTGACCATCATGGGTCGTGATGGGCGGATGGGTATCTGTCAGCAGAATGCGCCCGACTTCCATATCAAAATAGTCAGTCGCTGTCCCATCAGCGTGCAAAATGCCCATGAAATTGCCATATCGCACGTCGTGATGTCCATCCACAAGCAACTGAGTCACGCTGTTCCACTGTTGCAGGTTGGTTTCCCAGTCAGGGGACATCGTTCGTAGCCCGATGTATTTCCTCGCTGGCACCTGTTTGACGACCACATCACGAATATGCTGTCCTTGCTCACGAATTTGCTTCAAGCGCGATTCAATCACCCGAATACGGCGCATTTCTGCCAGTACCTGCTGCTCAATCTCCACCTTGCGTAAAAGTAGCATTCCCTGCATTTCGTCCAACGATACATCGTCATAGACAAAGCGTTGAATCTGATCTAGCGATAAGCCTAGCTCTTTGAGTGCCACCACACGATTGAGCGCCGTCAGTTGGGTGGCACTGTAGTAACGATAGCCGGTCTTTGAATCAACCTTTATCGGTTGCAGCAGTCCGATGTCGTCCCAGTGTCTTAGTTGACGACGAGAAACCTGTGCCATGCGTGCGAATTCGCCAATTGTGTACATGTTGTCCTCACTTCATAAATCATCTGCCAAACTCTATGGATACCGATTACCCGAGGAACACGCGCCAGAATCCGAGTAATTCATTCCCACCGTAGGTCGGATAAGCCTCCTGTAGTCCAGCAATGACGGATGCGCCGTCAGTCGCATCGACGGCAAGTTCATCTGCTAACTGTAAATAAGCGATTGCCGACTGGACTTCACCGCGCGTGGTAGGCAACCCGTGACCAACCAGCAATAGATCATCGTTCGCTGTATCGTTGCCCAAACTTTCCAGTGTCGCAATCCAATTGGCACGATCCGTACCGGGGAAGAAGTGGGCGTTGTTGTAAATCAAGTCTTGAACAATCCATACGTTTGCTTCTGGCAAATGAATCGACAGATGCTGGACGGCTTCTGCGTTGTCGTCAACACGATATTCAAAACTGATACCGTCAATTTCCTCAGCATCGGCAGTCAGTGACCCTTCAGGCAGGTTCGGTGTCTCAGGCATGTTTTCCGCACCGATGACTGACTCCATCAATTGGAGATAGGTTTGCAGATTTGTCTCAACTGTTTGAGCGATGGTCGCGGTGCTGACGAAAGGCACATCCGTAAATTGCGTTGCACCCGCCCAATGGTCACCGTGTTCATGGCTTAATATAACCCGTTCGATTGGTTTGCCAATGCGGTCAACATAGGCACGAAGGTCCTGTGCAAATACCTGTAAGAATTGGGTATCAACAACAACGAGCCGATTCGGTGTTTCAATGATGTGTGATGTCACCTGAGCAGAAGCATCTGGGGCGACATAGGTATGTATTGTAACGGGTCCGCGTCGAGTTATGAATACGCTACCTAGAGTCGGGGGGGCTGTGGGGTTTGGCTGAGCGTTCACCAGATTGTTTCCAAATTGTGACCCGACAGCTGCTACTAGCGATGCACTACCAATAACCTTCAATACGTCGCGACGAGATACCATTGTCTTTCTCCTTTTGTCTCATTCATTTCAGTTGAACATCTATGCACAAATCTTTCCCTATCCTTTGAGGTGTCAATTTGAAGGATAACAATTGATCTGATGACTTTAGTGTGCAGGTTGACATAATGTGAAGGTCAAGGAGAAAAGAGGTTACTCATTTTATACTCATTTTTAGCCTGCATATGGTCACCCATCATACTAAGCTATCCGAGTCTTACCGACCCGCAAGCATGGTTACCAGAACCCTCGCACATCGCCGCGCGGACGATTTTACAGCGCGTGACCCCTTCCTATCAAACACCGCCCACATGATTCACCCCCTCATCTACACCAACCTCAGTATACAAGGCGCCTTCCCTGCGCTGTCCACGCAGCTTGAGCATTGTGCTCACCTGTGCTGGACGGTTTCCAGTGTGATGAGGAGTTGTCTCATGTCTGAAAGTATTCGCAGTAAAATTCGTCAACAGATTAATCCAATGCCGAAGGCTCGCCTGTTTCCAACGGGCTGGAACGGCGAACTCACCTTCGAGCAGATCGCAGAAGATGTTACACCGCGAGCCTTCTGGAAGTTCAAAACCTATGGTGTGTACGGGCAGGATATTCCCGATCGCCTACAATCAGGACTGATGAAATTATGGGAATCCCTCATTGAAACGCCCGATATGCTTGCTGAAACAAATCTCACCGGGGCAATGTGGAAAGTCATCGCAGGCTCGAACTCGACATGGTATCTGCGTTATCATCGTCGTTACAAGAACTACACGGATGTTGAGTTTGATCGGGGTTATGAAGTCGAAGAATATTGCATCTCTGGTTCGACGAATCCGAGCGAGTTGTGGCATACAGCGGAACGTTGGGCAAGTCTGGGCATCCAGAGTATATTTTCGACTGGACATCACCGCCGCGATGGAAACACTTGCTGAAGAATACGACGATGATATGAAAGGCTTGATCGCGCTCTACATTTTGACAACCAGCGTCGAACCAATGGAGACTATCGCAACTTTTGGGCATCCGAAATCAATGGTTTTCGAACGGATCAAAGGTATTCGAGATCGCCTACAGTGTCTTCTCAAGGAATATGAACCCATCCAGCAACGCACATGGCAAGAACGCCTTGAAGCGGGCGCACTACAAAGTAAAAACATTGTCTAGCTCATGCGCTAATGCATATTAGACCATATCAGGTTCTTACTACCGGACTACAATATGATGCAATACTTTGGATGTAGTAACGTTGAAATAATAGATAGACAATCAAGGGTGGGGAGCTTGCGATGATTGTTGCAGTAAATCGTTGTGGATACAGTGTTTCTGTCCGCCAACACGACCCCGCGAACGAAATTAAATAAGGTACAATTTCCGGTAATCCGAGCAATATACACACCAGAATATGCTGATTATATATCAATCACCAGATTTTTTGATAACTACCTGACCAGTACTATAATCTTATTAGTCATACCGCAAAAAAATGTGCTATGTGAGTATATATCGGATCAATACCTGTTAACAGGATAAGCAATTTTAAGAAGGGTTTATTAATATGAGAATCGGTTTGTTACTGTGTGACACTCATCATGAACGATTACCGGTTCCAAAAAGGTTTGAAACGCTGTTTGCACACCATCCAGAGGTGGAATGGGAAGTCTATTCTTTATTAAACGGCAAGTTCCCTGATTTAATCAATACCTGTGATGCATATCTAATATCAGGAAGTCCGCACAATCCTACTGAGCAATTACCCTGGATCAATCAATTAACAGCATTGATCCACACATTACATTCACAACGCAAAAAACTCATCGGGACTGGATTTCGTCGTCTGGTAGGCTGTCGAATTGCTCCAAGCGCACCGAAACGAGATAAAGCTGCTCTGTTTGCAGGTAAATCATTTCAC
>DAOTXB010000044.1:0-1904 GCA_034435575.1 Anaerolineae bacterium | reverse complement strand
TTGCTGGATTTATTGGGGCTTATCTTTACTGGAAACAGGGAAAATGGCGCTTTGTCTTGCCACCTGTGCTGACCATTCTTCTCTTTAGTGTCTGGTATGGATCAAGTCTCCGCTTCGATTGGCTGGGAGGGTGGGGCTGGGGTCCACGTTACATGATGCCACTGTTACCCATTCTGATGCTCTGGCTGTTGCCTGTTATCAAGCAACTGACAACCCATACCAAGCAAGTGTTATTCAGTGGTTTAGCATTTTTCAGTGTTGGCATACAGTTTTTAGGCGTTTCTGTGCCCCTGTCAAATTTTTATACTGATCTTTTCGCTAACGGTAAAATTTATGACTTTGATCTTGCTTATACCAATCCCGATTTGCTGGAGGCAGAGTGGGGATGGATGGATCAAATGTGGACGTGGGAGTGGTCTCAATTTCGCTATCATCTGGACAGAATCGATTTTCAGAATCTTGATATTGCGTGGTATGCCGCCAATCCATCATGGTTAGCACCCATCATAGCTTTTGTTGGGATTACATTTAGTATAGGCATCGCATATTGGCTATTAACTCGACGTTTATTCTCTCGATCTGTAGTGTTAAGTAGTGGCGTGATCATTTCTAGCATAATTCTTTTATCAATCGGGGCAGGGCTTCATACGTTGCGTGATGATCCACGTTACACCGCAGGATATGAAGATGTTGTTCGCTTGATTGACACGTTAAACACTACAGAGTCTAACGATAGCGCTGTGTTTTTAGATCGTCATCTATACACACCCGTATTTATGAACTATCACAAAACATCATCCCTGACCGTGACCTTACCTTATGCACCTGGCGAGTCATATAGTGAAGATGGTCCTGTGATTGTTTCGGAAAATTTAGCAGAGCAGGTCAGTTCGCCAGTATCATATGCACTTGATTGGAGTGCTCAACAGTACGAAACCCTCTGGTTTGTTGCCAGTGCCAGTCCGTTCGATACCACTAAGATCCGTCCAATTGAACGTTATCTGGTCGAAAATTACTTTCATGTACAAGAAATCACCGAATCACCACAAGCGCGAGCGATTCAATTTCTCACCGTTTCATCACCAACAGGGGAGCCAGCAATCGAGACAAATTTCGTCTTTGATGAGCAGGTAATACTTATGGGCTATGATCTCCCATTAGGAAACACATATATTGCGGGAGAATATCTACCTATCTCATTAGTCTGGGAAACGGTCAACACTCCTGCTTTTGATTATAATGTGGCGTTATTTGTGATGGATAGCACAGGGGCAGTTATTGCCCAGCGTGATAACCAACCAATGGCAACATTCGGCTATATGTCTCGTTGGGAAGATGACGTACAGTATAGAGACAATCATGCGGTACAATTGCCAGATAATATGTCAGCAGGGCAATATACACTGAATCTTGTGGTCTATAATTGGCAAACGCAAGATCGCTTGGATGGCGTTGATGAGGTGGGTGAACCCCTTGGTGAGATTGTTCCGTTAGGCATGATAGACATTCAACGTTAAACTAGAGGTTCACATCATACTTACTTGACTACATAACAAATTAGAAAATAACGGTATAGCATTTCCTATGACAGAAACAACTGAGACAGAGACCAAACCCCTGTCTGAACAAGACATCAAAGACGCAACTAAACGTATTTCCACAGCCTTAGATGAGTCTGCTCCAAAGCCCCGTCGCCAAATTTCACATATTATCGAACGCGCGGGCATTGAGTTTGTGGATAAGCTACTTAAAGAAACCGAAGCCATCCAGGATGATGGTGGCATGATGGTTGAAAGTGGTGACCGCAAGCGTACAAAAGGTGGCGTGTTCTTTTATCTTGCCCGCAAGCACCTACCGGATGAAATTCGTGATGATATTTTTCATCACTGGCGTGCGATGCGAAA
>DAOTXB010000043.1:0-13237 GCA_034435575.1 Anaerolineae bacterium | reverse complement strand
CAAATTGGCAACGTGCAGATCCGTTACTATGGCATCATCATCGTTGCGGCGATGCTGGCGGCAACGGTTATTGCGGCACGTTTAGCCAAAAATACCGGACGTGATCCAGAACATGTCTATGGGGCACTCACATGGGCAATTATCCCCGGTATTATTTTTGCGCGTCTGTGGTTTGTGTTCTTCCCACCACAAAATCTGGTAGATATCGGGCAGGATACCGCGTGGTATTTAGAAAATTTCTTTAATCTAGAAAATGGTGGTATCGCTATCTGGTCTGGTGGTTTAAGCATCTTTGGTGCGGTGCTTGGTGGTCTGTTGGGTGCGTTGATCTATTTGCGCCGGAACAAGTTACCTGTCCCGCCGTGGTTGGATATTGCCGCTGTCGTGTTGCCACTTGGTCAGGCGATTGGTCGCTGGGCAAATTTCATCAATCAAGAACTCTATGGGACACCAACTGGTGTGGACTGGTGGGGCATAACGATTCCGATTGAAGATCGTCCTGAAATTTACAGCGCAATTCAATACTTTGACGCGAAGTTCCATCCAATATTCCTCTACGAATCCCTGTGGAGTCTGGCGGCGTTCTTCGTGTTGTTCTGGCTCTATAACAACCGTCGTGGGAACTTTAAGCCCGGAGATTTCTTCTGGATTTATGTGGCGCAATATTCATTAATCCGCTTTTTCCTCGAATTCATCCGCGTGGAGGTGACAATGGTTGGCGACATAAATCTGTCGCAGGCAGTTACATTGGCAGCGTTCGTATTGGCTGTTGGTATGCTTTTCTACCGACATCGACCCGGCGCAGCGGAATATGTTGAGCCAATCGCCGAACCAGAGCAAGAAGTCGTTGCGCGTTCTGAACCGACTCAGACAGATACACCGGCGACTGAGACAAGCTAGCAGACGTTTTACGTCAAAATGATTGATCACCCTAAGAAGACCCCGCAATGTTGGGGTCTTTCTTTTATGGAATCGTTATTCGTGATATGGTGATTTGTGGGATAATGAAACGCTGAGTGAAGATTAGCTGGTAGATTTTATGATTGATTGTCACGAATTAACAAAAGATTTTGGTGAGTTCCGTGCTGTAGATCGGGTAACGCTGAATATCGAAGCAGGCAATGTGTTGGCGTTATTAGGACCAAATGGTGCGGGCAAAACGACAACTGTCCGCATGATGACCTCAATTTTGCCACCTTCTGGTGGGTATGTCCGCATCGCCGGCTATGATGTTGTTGACGAACCGGAAAAGGTGCGTTCACAGGTGGGTGTGTTGACCGAACAACACGGTTTATACGAACGGATGAAAGGGTTAGAATATCTCGACTTCTTCGGGCGAATCTATCATCTTTCAGCGGAGGAACGCCTGAAACGCTCGTATGATTTAATGGAACGATTTGGATTAGCCTTTGCACTCGACAAACGTCTGGGTGAGTATTCCAAAGGCATGAAGCAGAAGTTGGCATTGGTGCGGGCGATGCTTCATAATCCGCCCGTTTTGCTCCTTGATGAACCAACCTCCGCTATGGACCCACAAAGTGCCAAACAAGTTCGTGATGCCATTGTTGATCTACAACGTGGTGAGCGCACATTTTTGATCACGACCCATAACCTTGCGGAGGCACAGACGCTCGCTGATCGGATTGCTATTATTCGGCATGGACGCATCATCGCCAATGGATCGTTTGAAGAGTTAGCACGACAGTTTGTCGGTGAGCCATTGATGGAGCTACGTGTTAAGGGTGCATTGAACGGTTTAGTACAGGACGTGGGTAATCTTGTGGCAGTAGAGTCATCTGGCGATGATTGGATACGGTATCGCGCGGATAACCCCTACGAAGTTAACCCATCGTTACTAAGGCATGTGACGGGGATGGGTGTTGATGTCATCACACTTGCCCCAGTCACACAAACGCTCGAAGACATCTATCTGGAAGTTGTACGCGAAGATGAATCACTGGAGGGCGATCATGGCAACGACGGTTAAGACACCCAATACACATATTGCCGCAGATCAAACGACACGCTGGGGCACGTTCCGAACGACGATAAGCAATGCGCTCATTATTACCCGTCGTGAAGTGCGCGATAGTTTTCGCGATTGGCGGATTCTGGCACCGATTTTCATTTTGACCTTTCTATTCCCATTTTTAGCACAATTCGTTGCGGCGCGTTTTTCCGCATGGTTAACTGGCTTCGGCGCAGAATTGATCGGTGAACGGACAATCCCGTTTTTGCTGATGATTGTCGGCTTCTTCCCCATCTCGATTTCGCTTGTGATTGCGCTAGAAACATTTGTGGGTGAAAAAGAACGCCGGAGTCTTGAACCCTTGCTCAGTACCCCACTCACCAACACTGAGCTGTATATCGGTAAAACGTTATCTGCCATGATCCCGCCACTGATTTCAAGTTATGGTGGGATGAGCGTGTATTTGATTACCTTGCTCTTTAGTGACCTTGCATGGCGACCTCAACCGATGCTGATTGTGCAGATTATTCTACTCACAACGGTGCAAGCGCTGGTAATGGTGACAGGCGCAGTTGTGGTGTCCAGTCAAACCACCAGTACACGCGCGGCAAATTTGTTGGCGAGCTTTATCATCATTCCGATGACCTTGATTATTAACGGCGAAAGTATCATTATATTTCTTGCGCCAGATGCCAATTCTTCCAGTGGCGTAGGGGCATTGTGGGCGATTATTGTCGGGATGTTTGTGGTTGCCATACTGCTGTTGCGTGTCGGGAATTCCATCTTTAACCGTGAAGAATTACTGGGTCGCTCCATTGATGCGCTGAACATTTTCGGCGTGTTAAAGCGTGTCGGCATGTATATTCGTGCGGTTGATGATGAGGGCACACCGGCGAACAATTTTGTTGACTGGTATCGTCGTAGTGTCCCGTTAAGCATCAAGCGCTTGTTTCCGGCAATGCGTGTATCTATTCTCGTCTTTCTCTTTGTATTTTTCGCAGGATTTTTATTTGGGCAATTAGAACAATGGCGTTTACCCTTGCCCCCGCAGGAAGAATTTCTCGGCGAAGATCGATCTGATGTAGTGGAAACTATGTCGAGCTTTTTGAACACCTCGGCACAGGCTGAAGCTGTGGGCTTTATCATAGCGCAAAACGGGCGTATTTTATTAGCCGCACTGTTGTTGTCCATCTTTACCTTTGGTGTCGCCGCATTAACGCTGACACCGGCTACCTACGCTATTCTAGGGTATTTATTGGCACAAGTGCTCATCGCTGGCTATGATCCATTGTTTTTGTTCGGTGCGGTGTTCACACATGGAATCATCGAGATTCCGGTGATTATAATTGCAACAGCGCTCGGTTTGCGCCTCGGGTCTGTGGTAACACGCCCGCCAAAGGGCACTACAGTTGGACAAGCATGGATGGTCGCCCTGAGTGATACAGTTAAGCTGGCAATTGCACTCGTTATTCCAGGCTTAATTGTTGCGGCAATCATCGAGGCGTATGTTACACCGCGTGTGGTGATTGCACTATTGGGCGGATAAAAGTTGTTTAGAAATAACAACCGCGCATAACTGCACATTGCAGTATACTTAACATTGAGCGTTTAATTTTGACATCATTTAGAGGCGACTTCATGGCTCGTATCGTTATTCTCGGATCAGCGGCGGCTGTCAATGACGCAAAGCATGATTACACACACTTTCTTCTGATTGGTGAGCGTGATACACCAGTGTTGGTCGATGCAGGGTCTAATCCGTTAGGCAAGATCAAAGACCTGGGTGTAGATGATGAGGCACTTCAGGATGTAATATTGACGCACTTTCATCCAGATCATGTGTCCGGTGTGCCAAATATGATGATGCATATGTGGCTTCTGGGTCGGCGTGCGCCGATGCGTTTTTATGGATTACATCATTGCATCAACCGGATAGAGGATTTGATGTCCGGTTATAGCTGGCAAGAGTGGCCCAACTTTTTTCCGGTGGCGTTTCATCGTGTGAGTGAGCGTTACAGCGCGCCTGTGCTAGAAAATGATGATTTCAAAATTACAGCATGGCCCGTTAAGCACTTTGTACCCACAATTGGGTTACGTATCGAAAACAAAGTTACTGGCAAGGTGCTAGCGTATAGCTGTGATACAGAGCCAACCCCCTCACTATTGGAGCTAGCAAAAGATGCTGATATTTTGATTCACGAAGCGGCGGGACCTCCTCCCGGGCACAGCACTGCACGTCAAGCCGGTGAGCTGGCAACAAAAGTCGGCGCAAAATCACTATATCTCATTCACTATCAAGTGTGGAATACAGATCCTACGCCATTAGTACCGGAAGCTCGCGAAGCCTATGATGGTCCATTGGTGCTCTGCAAGGATTTCGATGAGTTTGAATTTTAGGGCGATATAAGAACAGGGCGCTAAGTTTAATCGCCCGCCCTGTTTTATACTATTTCTCAGCCTCTTGCGCTGTTTTATCTACAGTTGCTTCTGTCATAGACTTTACAGTGGCATGTAGAAACTGAAAATCTTCACGCGGTGGCATGATCTCAAAGACTTCAATGATTTCAAATTGCATGGGACCAATTTGTACTAGATCGCCAATATTCGGCTCTTCGACCTGGTTGCGAATACCGCCGGGGAACTCACCCCCTTGCACCACATAACTTACCTTGTAAATCATAATTGTCCCTGTAATCTACTCGTTTTTTAAGTATTTGCGGTCGCATCAAAATCTTGATGACGGAGCTTAAACGACAGATCCTGTGCGATATTACGCATCATTAAATAGCCGATATCCGTCTGGGTAGTACATAATCTGGTAAATTCATCACGCGGGATGGTATAGACTTTTGTATTTTCCTGGGCGGCGATCACTGTCGCGGAACGTGTTGTTTCGTCGATAAGTGCCATTTCTCCAAAAACTTGCCCCTCACCAAGATACACAGCGGCATATGTATAACCGGAGCGTTGGCGAATTTTGATCTCAACCTGCCCCGCGCCTACAATGTACATTTTTTCGCCATCATCGCCCTGATTAAAGATGATGTCGCCGGCTTGATAATCTTCTTCTTGAGTGATGTCGCCCATCAGTTTAAGGTGGTCATCGCTCAACCCGCGAAACAGTTCAACGAGCTTCATAATTTGCTGTAATTCCATAACACGATCTCCAAAACTTTTTTCTGGTGTCGGGAACGTAGTAATCTTTGCCTATTTTATAATCGACAACCCGATTCTCACGTGTACAACGTTAAACAGGACATTACATCTATTGTACTCTTACACAGTATTAGGCACAATTTACCATTAATCACCATCGTTTAATGATTTCTCACACTGTACTAAGCCCACAGCGTAATATCTAACACTCTTTTTATTGATTAGTGCTATAGTTATAAGATTAATAGAGGCAAACCTTTAATATTGATGCCTTTGTGTGTCAATAGGAATAGGAAACACGATGACCGAAAATTTCCAAGATGTATTCTCTAAACTCATGGCTGTAAACGATGACGCGGTCATTGGCAATACGTCCGATGTTGAGGATGACTCGGATTTAGATTTTGACAGTATCCCGTCTGAGATACCGATTTTGCCATTGCGTGGCTTAGTGGTTTACCCACAAACGGCAATTCCATTAACGGTAGGGCAACCACGAAGTATCAAATTAGTAGATGACGTTGTTAATGGAGATCGTCTGGTTGGATTGGTGACTTCTATCGACCCTGAACTTGAAACTCCGGGACCCGAGGACGTTCATCGCATTGGTACACTTGCTAGTATCCACCGTTTGTTTCGTGCCCCGGATGGCACAATCCGGTTGCTGGTGCAGGGCGTAGCGCGTATCAATGTCACAGAATTTACTGAGACAGAACCTTACCTGCGGGCAACGGTAGAGAGCTATCCTGAGATGGTTGAAGATGAATCGTTGGAGGTTGAGGCTCTGGTACGTAATGTCGTCGATCAATTTACACGATTGGCTGACCTTGTGCCCAATATCCCCGGTGAGCTTGTGTCGTCGACCCTCAATGTGGATGACCCCCTTCAACTGGTGTATGCCATTGCGACATATATTCGTATTGATCTGGAAGATGCACAGCAGTTATTAGAGCTGGATAGCACTGAATCAAAATTGCGTCATTTGATGGATGTGCTCTCGAAAGAGATCGAAGTGCTCGAACTTGGGCGTAAAATCCAGACCGAAGCGCAATCTGAGATGGAAAAGACTCAACGCGAATATTATTTGCGTGAACAACTTAAAGCAATTCAGCGTGAGTTGGGCGAGGCAGATGAGCAAACTGTTGAAGTTGAAGAATTTCGGCGAAAAATTGCCGAAGCCGAGATGCCAGAAGAAGCCGAAAAAGAGGCTTTGCGCGAAGTGGATCGGCTATCAAAGTTACCGATTGCGGCGGCTGAATATGGTGTAATTCGCACCTATCTGGATTGGTTAACAAGCCTGCCGTGGTCAAAACGGACTGAGGATAGCCTCGATATTACGAATGCGCGCAATGTGCTAGAAGAAGATCATTATGGACTGCAAGATATTAAGGTGCGTATTCTTGAATATTTGGCAGTGCGTAAGCTCCGCTCTGAACGTGAGCAAGAGTTAGAAGAACAAGAAACGACTGATTACATCCGGCGTGATCGACAAGGGGCGATTTTGTGTTTCGTTGGTCCTCCGGGTGTTGGTAAGACTTCGCTTGGTGCGTCAATTGCGCGTGCAATGGGGCGTAAATTTATCCGCATGAGTCTTGGTGGTGTGCGCGATGAAAGTGAGATTCGTGGTTTTCGTCGGACATATATTGGCGCGTTACCGGGTCGTATTATTCAGACCTTGCGCCGTATAGAGACACGTAACCCCGTGATTATGCTTGACGAGGTCGATAAACTCGGGCGTGATTTTCGTGGTGATCCCGCGTCTGCATTATTAGAAGTGCTTGATCCCGAACAGAATACCGAATTTCGTGATCATTATCTGGATGTACCGTTTGACCTGAGCGAAGTTCTGTTTATCACAACGGCTAATGAACTTGAGCCGATCCCCGGACCGCTACGGGATCGTATGGAGATCATCCACCTGAGTGGCTATACTGAACTTGAAAAAACGGCAATTGCACAACAATATCTGGTGCCGCGCCAAATCCGTGAAAATGGTCTACGTGATAGCGAGATCGGATTCCAGCAGGAATCACTTCTGGAAATTATCCGTGATTACACGCGTGAGGCAGGGGTGCGTACCTTAGAACGCGAAATTGGTCGTGCGGCGCGTAAGGTGGTTACTCAGATTGCAGAGGGTAAAACCGAAAAAGTCACAGTAGATAAGGGCGTCGTTCGTGACCTGCTTGGTAAGCCAAAATATGGCTATCGCACTGAAATCGCGGAACGTACCGATCAACCTGGAGTGGCAACTGGATTGGCGTGGACACCGGTGGGCGGTGATGTTCTCTTCGTAGAGGCGACACGTATGGAAGGTGGCAAAGGCTTCCAATATACCGGACAGCTTGGGGAAGTGATGCAGGAAAGTGCGAAGTTGGCGCTGAGTTACATTCGTGCGCGTGGTGCTGAACTAGGCATTGACGCTGAGTTTTACCAGAAGACGGATATTCACCTGCACGTTCCTGCGGGTGCTGTACCGAAAGATGGTCCGTCTGCGGGTGTGACGATTGCGGTAGCGCTCGCATCGCTGTTAACTGGACGACCTACCCTGAGTAATGTGGCGATGACCGGCGAGATTACCTTGCGCGGTCAGGTATTGCCGGTGGGCGGGATCAAAGATAAAGTGCTTGCGGCACATCGCCTTGGTGTAGATACGGTGATTTTGCCGAAGAAGAACGAAAACGATATTGATGATGTCCCTGAAGAGGTGCGCGAGGCAATGACGTTTGTGCTTGCTGATAACCTCGACGATGTTGTGGCGGCGGCTTTGCCCATCGCTAAAACCGAATCGTAGACATTCCTAGCAGGACTCGTTAAACTATGGTTGTAATTTTGTGTCTGAGGGAAGCACTGTGCTTCCCTCGTCCTATAACATGGAAGGATTAATTTTGTCAAAAATACTACTTGTCGATGATGATCGCACTACGGTGAAATTATTGCAGACGCTCCTAGAACTCGATGGATTTGTGATCTCTACATCTTCTACAGGTGGCGCTGTAATGGGAATGGTCAATGATGACACACCCGATGTCATCTTGATGGATTACCATCTATCAGATATGGATGGTGTTGATGTCTTGCGTGACCTGCGTGCGAGTGATGAGTTCGCCACATTACCTATTGTCATGACATCTGGCTTGGATGTTGAAGAAGAGGTCATGGAAGCTGGGGCAAATGCCTTTCTGGTTAAGCCTTTTGAACCGGATGAACTACCCGGATTGTTTCGTAGTTTAGCCGGCGAAGAATAAACAGTATGTGTTGGCCAATTCGCCGGTCAACTTTTTAATATGATGCGTATGAATCAGTAAGGGAAAATTATTTTGGCATCCAAAAAAAAGTCACGGATGCAGTGGTATAAGGTTGATTTACATCTCCACACACCTGCCTCGCACGATTATATAGAGCCACAAACTCATTATGTTGATATTTTAAGGCGAGCAGAGCAACGGAATCTGGATATTATCGCGTTTACCGACCATAACACTATTAATGGTTACGCACAGATGATGAAGGAGATTGAACGTCTCGATTATTTGGAATCATTGGGACGGGCACAGGCAGATGAAATACGATTATTAGCGGAATATCGCCGATTATTAGAGAAAATTCTGGTGCTACCCGGGTTTGAGTTCACGGCGACATTCGGATTTCATATCCTTGGGTTATTTTCTCCTGATGTACCACTTCGTGACATTGAACATTTATTGATGACTATGGGTATTCCCTCAGATACATTAGAGCAGGGCAGTTCTACAGTTGGGGCATCTTCTGATGTGTTGACTGCTTATCAAATGATTAACGAAGCCGGGGGTATTTGTGTTGCCGCACATGTAAACACCACACACGGGGTTGCCATGCGTGGTATGGATTTTGGCGGGCAAACACGGGTTGCTTATACGCAAGATCGTAATTTACATGCCTTAGAAGCCACAGATTTAGGGCGTGGAGGAAGGCGCAATACACAACGCTTTTTTGATGGGACTAAACCAGAATATCCACGTCGTATGCGCTGTATTCAAGGTTCGGACTCACATAATCTGAAGACTACGCGTGACAAAAATGGACGGATTACGACGCTCGGTGTTGGCGAACGTGTGACAGAAGTATTGCTAGAAGAACGCTCATTTGATGCATTGCTAGAAATGTTCCAAAGCTCGGACTTTTCGCGTTCAAGACCATATAACCCGAACCGTAAACCGGAGGATTTTATTCAGGCGGCGCGTGAAGAAGGCGCAAGTATCGTGCAGTCTTTCCATGAGACGATGGAACAAAAGGGTGGGCATCTGTTTAGCATCATCGCTGATGTGTGTGCCTTTGCCAATACCAATGGGGGCACGGTTTACATCGGGCTAAGTAACAATAAACGGCGTAAGGTCGCGGGCGTTGATAACGCCAATGATGCGGTCAACCTGCTACAAAACGAGATAAACTCTGCAATTACGCCGACGTTAAACGTGGATGTTGATGTCCATGATACACAGGGTAAGAGTATTGTTCGGGTGCAAGTGCCCTTTGGTGAAGAACGTCCATATGCGGTAGAAAATAGCAAAATCTACGTCCGTGACGAAACGGATACTAGTATGGCTATCCGCGACGAAATCGTTAATTTGGTGCGTCAAGGTCTTGTGTTTAGTGAGGCAAATACGTCAGCAGTATCATCACGGGTTGACCCCATCACTACGGTAACACAGTTAAACCCGATTGTGCAGGAAGCGCAAGCACAAGAACAACGTGAGCAAGATGCGGGCGGGGTTTCTGAACTGGATGAGAAAACCCCGCCCCGTGCCGGTGTGGAGATTGTTGGCGCGGAACAGCGCAACAACACGCAATATTACATCATGCGTGATCTCCGGAACGGGAATGTGGTTAAAAACGTTACGCGCAGTTCTGCACGGCGTTTATGGCATTATGCTATTAAACAGCGCGAATCCAATCCAGTCCAGATGGAAAAGATCAAATGGGAAGGTGATTTTGGCTTATGGCGGAGCTACAAGAAAAGTGGCAGTATCCGCTATGATCTAGTGCATCGTGATAATGGCAATATACGTGTGTACTATGGCGTGACCGAAAACGGGATGCACGGCAAATGGCAAAACTTTCTCGCCGATGAGGACACCAACGGCAACGTGTAGCACATAGCGTATGATGAGGCATTACGAAGGCGGAAGAGCATCCCCTCCGCCTTTTTTCATTTGTATCTTAGTGGTGGAGCGAAGATTAAACTGGCTGTGGCGTGCCTTGATTAAATTCCTTGAGGACATTACGCGCAATGACAAGGCGCTGAATCTGGCTTGTGCCTTCTCCAATCGTCATTAAGCGTTGATCTCGATACATACGCTCCACCGGGTATTCACGACTGTAGCCATAACTGCCGTGAATCTGAATCGCATCATGGCAGACTTTTTCCGCGACTTCGCTGGCTTTGAGCTTCGCCATTGCCGCGATCTTGCTGTAGTTCTTCCCCTGATCTTTGAGCCATGCCGCCCGATAGACCAGATAACGTGCCGCTTCAATCTCCAGCGCACCATCCGCGATCATCCACTGAATCGCCTGCTTATTGGCGATGGGTTCACCGAATGCCTGACGATCTTGTGCATATCGCACCATCTCTTCAAATGCTCCCTGGGCTAGACCAATGCTTAACGCGCCGATGCTGATGCGCCCTGAGTCAAGCGTCTGCATGGTCTGGTAGAATCCATCACCTTCATCACCAAGTAAATTTTTCGCTGGAACGCGCACGTTCTCAAACGATAACATCTGGGTTGGTGAGCCTTTTAAGCCCATTTTCTTTTCTGGTGGATGAATGGTTAGCCCGTCTGCGTCTGTATCCACAAGAATCATACTAAACCCGCGTGAACCCGCATCTTTATCTGTGCGGAGCATGACGGTAATCACCGGTGCATATTTGGGATTCGTGATCCAGGCTTTGGTACCATTGATGACCCATTCATCACTATCACGCCGTGCCACCGTTTTTGCACCATTGAGCAGGTCGCTCCCTGCTTGTGGTTCGGTCAATGCCAATGCGCCGAGGTAATCGCCACTGATGAGTTTGGGTAAATATGCCTCTTTTTGTGCATCCGACCCCCAATTGACGATTGGACCACAGCCCAAGCCATTGTGCGCGGAGATCGATAAACCAGTAGACCCGCATACCCGTCCAATTTCCTCAACGGCGATGGACGCGCTGATGGTGTCCAGTTCTGCGCCACCATGTTCCTCAGGAACTTGTAAGCTGAGTAAGCCGAGGTCGCCCATTTTTTGGATCGCTTCCCAGCGCATTTCGCCTTTTTCATCTACTTCAGATGCATACGGTTTTAGTTCTGCTTCGCAAAAATCGCGCACCACACGCTGAAACATTTTTTGTTCGTCGTTTAGTTCAAAATCCATATTAACCTCTGGTAATTATTTTTTATGTTTTATAGATATTCGTACTATACTATAGGGCGTGTGACTATTCTATGATTTTTCTGTAAGAGGCTATTGGACTATGGCAAGACTAACACAACGCCTCGGTTTGACCCGCTTTGAAGCCGATGAATATTACAAAGAAGCGTTGCAACACTTTGAAAAACGCGATATTGAGCAAGCGATTTTGACGATGGATGAGGCAATTAAAATGTTGCCAGATAACGCTGAATATCATGCCGCACGGGGTTTCTTTTATCTACAGGATGGCATCGATAACAAAGCTAACGCGGACTTTGAAAAAGCATTGCAGATTTACCCCTATGAAATGTTAGCGCACTATGGGCGTGGCGTAATCGCGTATCGCACAAGGTCATGGGAAGAAGCAGTCAATCACTTTTTGCAGGCATATCGCATCGATCAACATCGTGCAGAGACGCTATATTATCTGGCGCTTTCGTATCATCGTCTAGGCAATAATCCGTTGGCGTTGTCTTTTATGCAACAGGCGGATACACGTTTTGATGAATTGGGCAATCGTGGCAATAAGCGCAATGCAGATCGCTGGGTGAAAGCGTTGAATCGCCTTGTGGAAAATTCATGATTCAGGCACCAAGCGCCATAACATCACAAATGCACCAGCACCGATCAAAAACGCAACAGCTCCCATAATCACAAAATTCCCCAATAATGAGAAGATGAGACTGCCAATTATGGCACCGAGCAACCTGCCACCGGACGCGGCACCAATAACCCCACTCATCATCACGGCGCGGGCATCTGGCATCACCTCAGAGAATAGGGGGATTGATGCGACAATTGCGATCTCTACTGAGATGAACATGATGAATAGCATTATTAATGCCAATAGAAGGCTAAAATTTAGAAATGGCAGAATAATATAGGACAGTGCGGAGAAAAATAAACCTGCCAACGCCATGCGTTTTTTGCCGATGCGATCTGCTAAGAAAATTACAGCGACTTCACCGCCGATTTCTGCGGTGGCAATAACGATGGTGACTGCGCCCAGTGCCGCAAGCGCTAATCCAAATGAATGTTCCATCCATGCGCCATAATTGATGAAGAATATCTCATTGGCGATGGATAACATCAATGTTGACATAATCGCACCAATCGCCGCTGGGTTTTTTCGTAAGAGTTGGAGTGTATCTAACGGTGTGATGATGTTCAGCCTCGCATCTTTTGCCGGTTTGTCGTCGGGAATACCGCGCCATACCACGATAAATGCGATGATGCTCAGAATGAAAAACAACCCGAAAACAGCCTGTAAGCCGGTGGGTTGATAAGGGAACGCTGGAATAAACCGGATACTCCCATCAAGTAAGGACTCAGGTACTTGCACAGTGGATAATCCGAGTAGAATTCCCGTCAATGGTGCCGCGATAAGGAGCGACCCCGCCCAACTTAATTCGATAATACCCATTGATGTACCACGTCGATGATAGGGTACACGATCCCCGACAAAGGCTTGTACCGCCGGATCAAAGATCATCTTACTTATACCATAAGCAATCATCACAACTGCAAAAATTTGATAGATGGGGGAGATCAAGCCCAGTAACGATGTGCTAGACATGAACGCTAACATACTTAAAATGACCCGCTTGCGCCCGTAGCGTTCGGAGAGGGAGCCAAATAGCGGGCTTGTAACGCCTGTGCCTGCCTGTATCGCTAACACGTTCTGTG
>DAOTXB010000042.1:0-3452 GCA_034435575.1 Anaerolineae bacterium | reverse complement strand
AGCGTGACTGGCTTTGGTGAAGATGGTCCATTGCTGATCGAAACATGGGAAGAATTCATGGAATCTGTGCGTGATCTCGGTAGTCCTGCTGTGATCGTTGACTTGCGCTTTAACGGTGGTGGCTTCTCCTCATTCGGTAATCGGATGGCGAGCTACTTCTTCACCGAACGCACAGAGATGTATTACAGCGAAGAGTTTAATCCAGAAACTGGCGATTTTTTCACGTATGAAGAATTCCCCGATGAGTTGATTCCACCGTTAGATGAAAGCCTGATCTATGAAGGCGAACTCGTCGTGCTGGTCGGTCCGGCTTGTGCGAGTGCCTGCGAATACTTCGCCTATGCGCTGGACTTCAATGACCGTGCAACCGTTATCGGACAATATAATTCCACATCCATCGCCGGTGGTTGGCCTCTTCTTTACATGCCAGATGACATCATCTTTGCCCTGCCGACCTCCCGCAATGTCGATTTTGACGGCAACATTCTGATTGAAGACATCGGTATCCGTCCAGAAATTGATGTACCGGTCACTGAAGAAACCATTGTTGACACAGAAACCGACTTCGTGCTAGAAGCCGCGCTGGAATATATCGATGAGGCGACTGAAACCTCTATTGTTGATGGTGGCGAAATTGCCATTGGTGATGTGGTTGAAGGCGAACTTGCACCCGGTGTACGCGTTCAATATCAATTTACGGCATCAGAGAATGTCACGCTTGATATGCTCGCGGGTGGTGATGACGGCAACCTCGATACCTATATCCGCATTTATGTGGTGGGTAACGAAGACACAGCCGCTGTAGAGAATGATGATTTTGAAGGATTCAACGCTGGATTCTCCGGTCTGGATATTCCGGCTGATCTGCCATTGATTATCGAAATTGCTGGCTTTAATGATGCAACAACGGGCACATTTACCTTCTCAATGACCGAGTTTGTCCCGCCGGAAGTCTCGGTTGAGGATGGTGGCGCGATTGCGATTGGCGATAGCGTTGACGGTGAACTCGCAGAAGGTCTGCGTATTCAGTACACGCTTGAGGTTGAAGAAGACGGCATAATCGACATCGAAGTTGGTGATCCTGATAATGCCTTGGATACATACCTGCGTGTGTATGTCGATGGTGCAGAAGAACCGACTCTGGAAAATGATGATCTTGAACTCGGTGTATCCATCAATTCCGCACTTACCGGTGTAGAAGTCACCGTCGGTCAGGTTATTGTGATCGAAGTTGGTGGTTTTGCGGATACGGCTGAAGGCGCATATACCCTCACCGTGAGCGAATCTGAAAGCGAATAAGCAGTAATCTAAGCAACATAGTAACAACGGGATGGGCGCACATGCTCGTCCCGTTTTTTGTTTATGCTTGTGATTTGATGTAATTTAGAATTTCTGTGCATGTTTCTTGAGGTGTTTTCCCTTCAGTGTAAACAACGTGTTTGGCTAATTTCTGGTTTGAAGGATGTTTAGTGAATAGTTCAAACACATCAAACGTAGTATCTATTTCATAGTCCACGCGCTCACGCAAAATCTTCACAGAACTGTCTAAATCTGACGATGGGAGTAGTAAAATAACGTTGTCATAAGGCTCAAATGCGGCTTCAACCCGTGTAAACAATGCCTCATCTTCATAAACGGAATGCCCACCACCTAGATCAATAACACAGTGGTCATGGTCATGATCGGCGAGTATACGCTCTACGGCATAGGCTTCAAATGGCTTCCAATAACGATATAATGCTTCGAATCCGTTTTTTTCTATAAGCTGTTTGCCTTTTTCACTATCGTAATCAATTTCGTTGTAATAATCCCACCGTACATTATCCATAGATACTTGAGGTATATTCAATTCCTCTGCAAGTAACGCCCCAATAGTCGTCTTCCCTGCACCCATCGGACCGATTAGTATAATAAGTTTACTTTGTGACATACTAAGCCCCTTGAACGATTTTATAGAACTATTATGACAATTTATGATCTAAGTATTCTATCATAATTAGTATTCTTCTCCACAGAATTTCCACACTTATCACCTATAATAAAAGTCTGATAAATCTGCACTCGTTGAAACCATCCTGACGTTAACAACGTAGAAGATAACGATTATACTAAGCATGGTGACATGACCCGCAGTGAATTGCGATGATGGGTAATCGCCGTGTATATGAAAGGTGATGAGGACGCATATGAAGCGGACAATCATGATTTTGCTGATGGTATTGAGTGTGATACTGACAGCATGTGATACAGACAACGCTAGTGATAATAGCGATGATGAAACCGAAAACGCGCTTGACCCGATTGCTTTACTGACGGAATCGGCGGATAACATCCGTGCGGCGGAAACGTTCCGCCTTGATGTCCAACAAGAGGGCGCAGATTATAATGTATTGATTGACCTCAATGGAGAGACAACCGCGGTTGCCTTCCGTCGTGCACAGGCACAATATGTCTCGCCGGACGAAGTTCAGGGTACGGTGCGTGTGCTGGCGGGAATCGTACCTATTGATGTGGATATTTACTCATCTGGCGTGCGCCAATGGGTGCGCTTTGTTGGGACAGATTGGATCTCTGAAGATTTTGCCCCGGGCTTTAATGCCGCGACACTTATTGAAGAAGACACCGGGTTCGAGGCGGCACTTTCTGCACTGGCTGACCTTGATTACTCTGGTGAAGAATCGCTTGAAGATGGCACACCTGTCTACCATATTGCAGGCACGGCAGAGGGCGAAGCGGTGACATCTCTCCTTGTCGGGATGATCGAGACTGAAGGTCTTGTGCCCGTTGATGTTTATTTGCATCGTGAGGAACGCTATCCGGTGCGTATCGTCATCCATCAGGTGGATAATGCGACGGAAGAAAACCCTGAAGGCACCATCTGGACGATTGATGTCTTCGATGTCGATGATGCGCCGGAGCTTACGCCACCGCAAGGGGCAGACGTTGATGTTGAGACGACAGCCGAAGCGACAGCCGAAGCGACAGCCGAAGTCAACGATTAAACCTTCGGTTAAACGGGTGAACGGCGACTTGAAGACAGTCCCGTTCATCTCATCTGACTTATAAATCCCCATATTTGTTCACCTGAAGAACGGACACGCATATATGTCTGAGAACAACACCAATACCGGACAACGTGTTAAGAATCCTTGGTTGATTCTGGCAGTTATTTGTATTCCGGTGTTTGTCGGCTCATTAGATCTCACCGTTGTCTCCGCGTTTTTGCCGGAGTTAATCATTGATCTGGAGCTTCCACCGCAAACCGGATTGGATGATGCGGCGTGGATTCTGAGCGCATATTTGCTGGCGTATACCATCGGGCTGACGGTCATGGGGCGCATCAGCGATTTAATCGGACGGCGGGCGGTATATGCAATCTGTTTGCTGATTTTTATCGCGGGTTCGGTTTTAGTCGCCATTGCACATCAAGGACCGACTGATTTGCTGTTTCG
>DAOTXB010000041.1:0-2416 GCA_034435575.1 Anaerolineae bacterium | reverse complement strand
CTCGATTTTATCGAATACGTCGGCTTCGTGGAGGTCAACCCCACCATTGCCAGTGAGCAAGCAAAAAAGTACGATCTTGATCCGGGTATCATTTATCCGACTTTGCCACAAGCGCTGAACGCGGTTGATGCTGATGGGGTGATCGCGGTGATCCCGCCCCAATTTCGCACTGAGACGCTCAAAACCTGCATCGAAGCGGGTATTGGCTTAATGGCGGAAAAACCGTTGGCAGAAACGATGGGGGATGCAAAAGTTCAGCGCGATCTGGCGAACCATAGCGACATCGTCTACATGATTACACAGGATTATCGTTATCGTCGTGATCTGTACAGCGTGAAGCAGATTCTGGCGAGTGGTGAACTGGGCAAGATTGACGCGGTGCATGTCGCGCATTATTGGGGCTTCGCGCTGGATGGTTTCCGTGCGGAAATGCCGTTTCCGTTGCTCAACGATATGTCGATCCATCATTTTGATCTGATGCGTTACTTTTTGGAGAGCGACGCCATCAGCCTTTATGGACAGAGCTGGACACCTGCGTGGGAACGGGTCACCGGAAAGACTTCCGCACACGCGCTATTGACCTTTCCCGATGATGTACACGTTGCCTATACTGCGTCATGGGCGACCAACGGCTTACACTCCACGTTTGAGGGCGATTGGCGCTTTGAGTGTGCGCGGGGTGTGCTGGTTTTGCGTGATGGCGCGATCACCGTGCAAAAGCAAGATAGCACACAGGGGATGGGGTATACGTATTTGCCTGCTGAGGCGCGTCCCCTGGTTGATGCACCCTATTTCCGTCAGCAATATCTCGCCAACGAATTTCGTGAGGCTGTGCTGGAAGGCAAAGCACCCGCCACCACCGCACAGGACAATTTCCACAGTTTACAAATGGTCTTCGATGTCATCGCGTCCAGCCAAAGTGGGCAGGTCATCAAGCGTTAATGGGGTTGCCGTTTTCGTCGTCTAGCCAGTATCCTCCTGTTTGGTATTTTGTTCCTTCATATACCCATCTTCTTCGGATGCCATTATTGTAGACGAATACAGGATCTGAACGTTCAATTTCTATTGAAATAGTTTCGTTACCAATCTTATCGTCCAACCAACCAACTTGACGTGTCCAACGGCGTTGTCGTCCATCAGGATAAATGTAAGTATTGATCCATACACCGCTGTAAAGCACACTTTCAAAGTCTATGATGTAATTACCATCTTTGTCGTTCAACCAACCTTTACCACGTCGATAGCGTCGAACGGTTCCATCGGTAAAGGTATATACCTTGATGTGTGTGTCATGTTTATCAGACCATTCACTATATTCTTTATGGATCGTGCGTGTTTCTGCTCCGAAATCGTTGAAGTTAGCTTTGAGTGAATAACGTTTACCATTCGGCAGAATTGTGGTTTTGTCTAATTGGACATCCTCCATCATAAATGTATCAAACAGATTTGTATTAATCATTACTGCTCCTGAAAGGTTGATTTTATTAAGGGATGTATTGGATAAATCTGTGCCATATAGTTTTGCGTTAGTTAGGCTGGTAAATGTGATTTCCGCGCCGGACAAATTAGCATAGGTGAGGTCTGCATGATCGAGATTGCTGTGAAAGAAATCCGTACCAGTCAGGTTCGCATCTGCTAAATATGCTCTTGAGAAATTAACTTTGAATAGGAAATTACCCGATAAATTGACATTTGTCATTCTTGCATTAGACAAATCGGCATGACTTAGTTTTGTATTGCTTAGGTCAGTAGAAAGTCCCGTGAAAGATAAATTGGCATGTCTCAGATCAGTATTAGTTAGATTAGTACGCCTTAAATCTGTACCTGTTAAGTTAGCACAACTTAGGTCAACATCATGCAGATCAGCGTTAGATAAATCAACACCTTCAAGTAACGCTTCTGCATCATTGAATGGTTTAGTAAATCCTTCATCACTAAATATCACTGGTTCTTTAAATCCTATGCGCCCTAACCACCCCCTTTCGCGTATATTGCGTATCGCATTTATCGCTGTAGCGTGGATTGGACTACCTGCTTCTCGAACTAAGCGTTCTTTGTGTTCAGTTTCTCGTCGGCTTTCTTCTCGGCGTTCTTGTAGATAATTCAATATTAAGATAGTGCCCGCAACGCTTAATATTTCGGTATAGATGTTAGTTTCGTAGCCATCAGGTGTCCGATTGAGCCATCCGATGATCGTAGGACCGATTGCAATTCCAAGCACTATCAAGAAAATGCTTAAGGCAACGCGGTACATACCCGGATAGTCTTTTTGGATTTGTGCGATTTCTTCTGTGCGAGAGGATGCTTCAATCATGGTGGGGTGTCCCTTTCTATTGTGTGTTTGCGAGTATGCAAACAGTGTAACCAAAAAAGGGCGCTATTGTCTTGCACATTCTGTGAAGTCGAAGCCGAGATA
>DAOTXB010000040.1:0-4877 GCA_034435575.1 Anaerolineae bacterium | reverse complement strand
ACTCCGCCACCCGCGCCAACACCGACCATGACCCCTTCGCCGGAAGCAGAAGCTGTATCTGCGCCGACAACCACCGAAACCGCTAGCGGGATTAGCGTTGCCGCCTTAGAAACCGCGATGTTAGAAATTGTGAGCGATAAAACAGGCTATCCAGTAGAAATGCTGGAACTGGATATGGACATCGAAGCCGACCTCGGCATTGATAGCATCAAACGGGTGGAGATTCTGGGCGCGATGCGCGAGCAATTCCCGCAACTGCCACAACTCAAGCCGGAAGAGTTGGCAGAACTGCGTACGCTCGGCGAAATCGTCGATTACATGCACGAAAATACGGGTGGCGTTAGCGTACAATCAGCGGCGGTAACGACACAATCTACACCAGTGCCACCGCCCACCCAAGTCGCGGAAACCACTCCGGAACCTGCACCGACAACCACAGAAACCGTTGGTGGGATCAGCGTAGAGGCATTGCAAGAGGCGATGCTGGAAATCGTCAGCGATAAAACGGGGTATCCAGTAGAAATGCTAGAACTCGACATGGACATCGAAGCCGACCTCGGCATTGATAGCATCAAACGTGTAGAGATTCTGGGTGCGATGCGTGAGCAATTCCCGCAATTGCCCCAACTCAAGCCAGAGGAATTGGCAGAACTGCGTACCCTCGGCGAAATCGTCGATTACATGCACAACAACACCGGCGGTGACAATCCCACACCACCGACTCCAACCATGACCCCGGCACCGGAAGCGGAACCGATTGCTTCTGCTTCTATGGTAATGCCTGAAACACCAACAGAGACACCTAAAGAAAGCGTTGGCGGGATTAGCATAGACGCGTTACAGACGGCGATGCTGGAAATCGTGAGCGACAAAACGGGGTATCCAGTAGAAATGCTGGAACTCGATATGGACATTGAAGCTGATCTCGGTATTGATAGCATCAAGCGTGTGGAGATTCTGGGTGCGATGCGTGAGCAATTCCCACAACTGCCCCAACTCAAGCCAGAAGAATTGGCAGAACTGCGTACCCTCGGCGAGATCGTCGATTACATGCACAATAACGCAGGGGGTGACACGCCCACGCCGCCAACATCACCCGCGCCGACCAGCGCACCGTCTACCTTAGAGACAGCGACTGAGACACCAACACCTGTTGCTGAATCTGCGCCTGTAAGCGCACCACCAAGCACGGGCTTGGACATTGACACATTGAACGATGCGATGCTGGAAATCGTGAGCGACAAAACGGGGTATCCGGTAGAAATGCTGGAACTCGATATGGACATCGAAGCTGACCTCGGCATTGATAGCATCAAGCGCGTGGAGATTCTGGGTGCGATGCGTGAGCAATTCCCGGCATTGCCACAACTTAAGCCGGAAGAATTGGCAGAACTACGCACGCTCGGCGAGATTGTCGATTATATGGGCAATCACTCACCGGACGGCGGATCATCGAACGGCAGTAATGGTGCAACCGCGCCCGCATCACCTAATGGCGATACCGCGAAAGCCTTGCCAACACTTGAGCATGATATTCCGCGTTTAGGAGCATCGCTTAAATACCTGCCTGCGCCGGATTACATCGAAATCAATCTGCCAGATGGTTATGTTGCTTTGATAACGGATGAGGGTACTGACTTAACCGGACAGGTCGCCACGAAGTTGATGGCAGACGGTTGGAACGTCGCGGTTTTGAGCTTCCCGCAGGATATTGTGCCGACACAGCATACCTTACCGGACGGTGTCACCCGTTTTACCCTGCCGGATACCACTGAGGCACAACTGACGAGCACATTGGAGACGATCACGGCACAGCAGGGCACGATTGGCGCATTGCTCCACCTGAACCCGACCATCAAAACACTAACCGGACAATCAACCAACGGGCATGTATTTGTCGATCAAGAAAAGACCATTTTGAAGCATGTATTCCTGCTGGCGAAACATCTCAAAAAACCGTTGAATGACGCGGCAAACGCCCAATTCGGCGCATTTGTCACCGTCGCTCATCTGGATGGTGCATTCGGTACCACGAAAACAGACGGCTCCGGCGCGATTGCAGGCGGGTTGTTCGGGCTGACAAAATCCATGAACCTCGAGTGGAACAATGTGTTCTGTCGCGCATTGGATATTGCGCTTGCGTTGAGCGACGCGGACACCGCAGATCGTATTCTGGCTGAATTGCACGATCCCAATCGTTTAACGGTGGATGTGGCATATACACAAAACGGACGCGTTACACTCGTTGCGGAGATATCGACAGTCGAGTAAGTGGTCTGCAAATTATGATTGATTGAATATAACCTAGAGGGGCGAGCACAGTACTCGCCCTTCGCCATGCATTAATACGGAGACAAACAGGGCATGAGTACAATCACGCAAAATTCAGTGTTTGTCGTCAGTGGCGGCGCAAAGGGCATTACCGCCCGTTGTGTGGAACATCTGGCGGCACATTATGGCTGTAAATTTATCCTGCTGGGACGCTCTACCTACGAGAGCACCGAACCAACATGGGCACAGGGCGCATCAGACGAAGCCGCGCTCAAAATGGCGGCGATGGGAGCGCTCAAAGCACAGGGCGAAAAGCCGACTCCGCCTGCTGTGAACAAAATGGCGCGAGGCGTGCTCTCTCAACGCGAGATTGGCGAGACGCTGGCAGAAGTTCAGCGCGTGGGTGGCACTGCGGAATATATGAGTGTGGACATCACGGATGAAGATTCCGTCAAGCAAGCCATCACCGATGCAGAAGCGCGTCATGGCAAGATCACTGGCATCATACATGGTGCGGGTGTGCTAGCGGATAAATTGATCGAGAACAAAACCCAGAAAGACTTTGAGATGGTCTATACCACCAAAGTACAAGGACTGGAAAATTTGTTGGATGCCATCCCGCCCACACAACTCAACGCACTGGTGATGTTTGCATCTGTGGCTGGCTTTTATGGCAATGTTGGGCAGGCAGATTACAGCATCGCCAACGAAATTTTGAACAAAGCGGCGCATATGGTCAAGCGCAACCACCCGCATATCCGTGTGGTATCCATCAACTGGGGACCATGGGACGCGGGCATGGTCACGCCGGAACTAAAAGCCTACTTTGAAGCCCATAACGTAAAAGTCATTCCGATTGAGGTCGGGGCACATATGCTCATCGAAGAGCTTGAGGCGACAAATGGCGATGATGTAGAAATCGTGGTCGGCACAGGTATTCAAATTCCACCACCAAGCGAACCCGATTCAACCTTACGGAAACATCGCTTGCGTCGTAAGCTCGACCTATATGCAAGTCCATTTTTGCAGGATCATGTCGTAGATGGCAAAGCCGTTTTACCGATGGTCTGTGGCATGTCCTGGATGACCAATACCGCCGAGGGGTTATACCCGGGCTTTAAGGCGTTCAGCTTTGAGGATTACCGTGTGCTGAAGGGGATTATCTTCGATGATGATCTTGCGGACGAATACGTGATGGAACTGGCAGAAGTCAGCAAAGATGCGGAAAAAATCGTGCTGGATGCAATGATTAGCAGTCAGCCAAAAACAGCGAAGATGCCCCGCTTTCATTACAAAGCACAATTGACCTTACTGGCGAATCCGCCGGAATCCTCAACCTATGAGCGCGTTGACCTCACTGTGCGAGAAGATATTGATGGCGAGAGCTTTTATGCGGATTACACACTCTTTCATCACTTTAGCTTTAAGGGCGTTAAACGTGTCCTGAATATCAACAAAGATAAGGTCACTCTGCGCTGTGAGTTACCTATCGTGGAGCCGAGCTATCAAGGACAATTCCCTGTACAATCGTTCAATCATTTTATGACCGACATCGGTTTTCAAAGTATGGGCATTTATGCCAAGTATCATTATGGTGCGGGCAGTTTACCGCTGAAAGCTGGTGGTGGTGAGCATTATCGTGATGTGCCCTGGGGTGCGGAGTTCTTCGTCACCTTAGAGATTCATCAAGCATCAGAAACTGGCTTGGTGACCACACTCTATATTCATGATGCTCAGGGCGACATTTACATGAAGGTGATGCAGGGCGAGATCACAATTAGCACCCGCCTGAACGACCTGTTTAAGCGTAATACTCTGCCGGAAAAGCTCGGATAAGAGACAGCTATGGATAAGTTCGCCATTGTCGGGATCGGATGTCTGTTCCCCGGTGCAGATGGTCCCGACCAATTCTGGCAGGTTCTGAACACAGAACAACATACCACCTCAGCCGCGACGGGCGCACAACTTGGTGTGCCTGCTGAGGTTTTTTATGATCCTGAACGCGCACGGATGGATACCTCGTATTTTCTGCACGGGGGGTATATTCGTGATTTTGCGTTTGATCCGAACCGTTACAATTTACCGGCTGATTATTTATCGCAATTGGATGATTCTTTTCACTGGTCGCTGTATGTGGCGCGTCAGGCATTGAGCAACGCCGGATACAGCATACAATCGGACAATATGGCGCGTACCGGTGTGATTATGGGGAATTTATCCTTCCCGACAAAGTCTTCCGTACAGGTGTATAGTGGTCTATATAGCGCGTTGATGCAAACCGCACTCAGTGATCTCTTGGATGAGGTATTGACCCTGCCGGAACCCGCGCTTACGCCGGAACCATTGCCAGAAAACGCATTTTCGTCGGGCTATCCTGTGGCTGTACTCGCGCATGCACTCGGCTTAGGGGCGGGCTTCACCGCGTTGGATGCCGCCTGTGCCTCCTCGTTATACGCGGTTGGTCTGGCGTGTAAATATCTAGCAATGGGCAAAGCCGATATGATGCTGGCAGGGGCGGTCAGCGCGGCTGATCCGTTGTTCGTCAATCTGGGCTTCGCGCATCTAGGCGGATACCCTGATGGTGATACCCTGAGCCGTCCGTTGGA
>DAOTXB010000039.1:0-2266 GCA_034435575.1 Anaerolineae bacterium | reverse complement strand
AACACCACTCAACAAGACATTCACCAACGCGCCACTTCTCATTTCTAGCATGAAGCTCAACTGGTCGTCTGCGGTTGCAATCCAAGGTTCACCGGTGTTTTTATCGGTACGATGAGGCACCATCGTTGCGATTTGCCCCGTTAATGCATCAATATCGCCCAACCACCAGCGGATAAGGTCAATTTGATGTGAGCCATTTGCGCCTAAACGCCCGCCTCCCTGATCTTCCATGGACCACCAATCGTTTTTGGGTCGTGAGGTGGGGTCGCCCCATGTCGCGGAAATATTGACAATATTCGCATGGCGAACCTTACCAATATAGCCTTCTTCGATAAGTTGTTTTAGCTTACGTCGGGTGGGATTGAAGCGTAATTCGTGCCCCATAATATGAATCTTGTCAAGTGATTCGGCGGTTTCTAACATCTGACGCGCTTCTGCTGTATTCATCGCCATTGGTTTTTCACACAGCACATGCGCACCGGCTTCTAATGCGCCAATCGTCATTGGCATATGATGAAGTGTCGGTGTTGCGATTCCAACCAGATCAACGGCATGTTTTGCAAGCATCGCCTGCCAATCATCATACGCATCTGGAATGTTAAACTCTTCAGCGACTGATTGGGCACTTGTTAAACGTGCGCTAGCAATTGCCACGACCTCAACATCATCGATGGTTGCCAGCGCCGGTAGATATGCCGCTCTCGCAAAACTTGCGCCAATTATTGCTGTTCTAATGGTCATTTTACGCTCCGTTTATAGCAATCCGCGCTGTTTTAGCGCGTCGCCCACAGCCGCTAAGTTGCGAATCTCTGCTTCAGAATAATTGCGTGAGATCATCACACCAGTCGCACCGCCATCAAAACCGGCAAGTACACCTTCTTTGATCTCCTGTGGTGTGATTTCTTTAGAGACACCGTTATGCCCGACACCAACACCAATACCCGGATACACGCGTCTGCCTGTGGCTTTGATGAGTTTTTCTGTCCATTGTTTGATGTATTCAGGTCCAAAACCGCCGAGTGGGGCTTCTTCACGTGAGGGGGCAAAACCTTCAAAGCCAAGCAAGGTGGCAAGGGCATTATATGCACCGTCCGGTGTGGCATCCGCCAGAACACCTTTCTGCCATGATTCAGCAAAACCAGCAAAACGAGCACCAGCAGGGGTATGATAAAGTACAGGCTTAAACCAATCTGCAAACGGTGCATATTCTGATTGATCGTATTGTGCGCGGAGATAGGGATTGTAAGTATTGATGACCTGCCACACCCCTAAACCCACTTCATTGGCAGGATCAAAAAACTTGATCAAACCAGAGATTTCCCGATAAAACAGGTGATGGGCATCCAGCCACATTTTTTCCCACATCAATACTTCTGGATGGTGTAACAATTGGCGCAAAACCATAATGAAAACAGGTTCATCGTAACGTTCTCCGCTCCGAATTGCCTGCAATAGTTGATCTACTTTACGATAGCCTTCGATGGCGCGTTGTACATCAATGCCACGACTGCGGGCTTCTGCGATGAAGTATTGATCGAAGCCGGTTGAGGTATCGCCACGGAAAATATCCATCAGCGGACTCTGACGTTCAATTCCCCATAACATGCCGGTTAAATCATGATTGCTGAACCAATCGTCGATGACAGAGTGCCACCATGTTTTGTATTCTGGGTTGAGCAAGGAGGGGCGGGTGGCGACTCGTCCCCAATGGTCACGGTCAAGAAAGTGTGCAAACCCGGGTTGCCAGATAGACCTGATCGCCGAACTCGCTGTTTCACAATAATAGGTATATACGTTGATGCCACGCTCTTTTGCCGCGGGGATGACATCTGCTAGTGTATCGAACCCTTTGGTTAAGGGGTCAGGGGCATCAAATTTCTTATGAAAGGTCGCGCTATAATAATCGGGATGGGTTTCATAGAAAGCGCCACCCTGTAAATGATCTGGTTCTTGCACGCCATGGTCTGGAAAACCAAATGCCGCCCGTCCCGCGTTGCCGATGCTCCATGATAGGGCAGAGATCAAAATCGCGTTCACACCTGCCTTTTCTTGTAACGTATCAAGAACGGCTTCTACACCTTCATCAATGAAACTAATGGCACCAACTTGAATGCCTACAAATGTGTCAGACATAATTTGTCCTCATATTCAGTATGGTAATTAATCGTATTTAAGTACATTGCGACTCACTGTTATGCGCCGTCACCACTACGCAAACGCGGGTCAAGAAAATCACGTAACCAATCACCCAAAATGTTGAGCGATA
>DAOTXB010000038.1:0-4798 GCA_034435575.1 Anaerolineae bacterium | reverse complement strand
ATGTAGCTGAGTGGGTGTTTGATTTCTATCAAGCAGATTATTATTTGCAAACCCCCAATGCCGTGAACCCGCAGGGACCACCTAACGGTGTAGAGCGTGTGTTACGCGGTGGTTCATGGAATACACCGCCGTTCTTCACTCGAACTGTTCACCGTCAGTCCAGACCGGCAACTGACTCATTCTTATGGATCGGTTTCCGCTGTGCCGATGATGTGGAGCAGACCACCAACGTTAATCCGGGGGCTGTAAACGCCACTGATCTTGGTGCCAATGTGGGCAACGTGCCAGCCGTCGAAGATGTGCCAAACGACACGGGCGCGGCACCAACCTTACCACCGCGTGCCACACCCGTCGGCGAACCAACCGATGTTCCGGCGTTACCGGGTGAAGCAGGGCAGAGTGGTTAGCACAAGACAATAGAATCATTGTTAACACTATGGATGGGGGCGAGCAAAATTCGTCCTCATTTTGATTCACAGCACGGATTCTTGTACTATTCTGATGCAACGCTCAATACGCCGTAATGTACGGGTAAGTTTTGAAAGTACAATGATAACTATAGGCAACACAAACAAGGATGAGAATTATGAATAAGGAAGTGGCTACCCTCGGTGGTGGATGTTTCTGGTGTTTAGAGGCGGTTTATCAAGAACTCAAAGGTGTGGAAAGTGTGGTTTCCGGCTATTCCGGCGGACACGTAAAAAATCCCACCTATCGCGCTGTGTGTGAAGAGACAACCGGACACGCGGAAGTCGTGCAGATAACCTATGATGCCGATGTTGTGTCGTTTAAGGATATTCTGGATGTGTTCTTCACCATCCATGACCCAACCACCCTAAATCGTCAGGGCAATGATAGGGGCACACAGTATCGATCTGCGATTTACACTCATGACGAAGCACAGAAGCAAACTGCGGAAGCGGCAATTGCTGAGGTCGAAAGCTCTGGTATGTATGGCAATAAGGTCGTGACGGAGGTTACACCGTTAGATGTTTTCTACCGCGCAGAAGATTATCATCAGAATTACTACAAAACTAACCCAACACAGGGATATTGCCAGTTTGTGGTCGCGCCCAAAGTGGCGAAGTTCCGTAAGCACTACCTGAACAAGCTCAAAGCCTAAAACTGTTGTCGATAGCGCTCAACAGCGCATTAAATATTGACGCAAATATGGGGATAACAGCACGTTATCCCCATTTGATTTCGCTATGAGATTGTCTACCCGCGAGCGTCCCTAGTCGAGATCTTCGTCGAACTGTTGCATGTCCACATCGAGATATTCAGCGGAGTTGACACGCTTCAGACTAAGCCCCAGGCGACGATTTTTCACGTCAATCTTTACCACGCGCAGGGTCAGTTCTTCATTTTCATTGACCACTTCACGCGGGTGAGACACACGATCTTCGGACAATTCAGAAATATGGATTAGACCTTCAATATCCGGTGCGTCAACCAGTTGGGCGAACGCGCCAAATTTGGTCAGCTTGGTCACAGTTGCTCTGACCAGTTGTCCTTCCATATAGGTGGTTGCAACCTCATCCCACGGGTCTGCTTCCTGCCGTTTGATGCTCAAGCCGATGCGTTTGCGGTCGCGGTCAACATTGATGACCTCCACTTTAACGGTCTGCCCGATCTTCAACACCTCTTTAGGATGCGTAATGTGCTTCCATGAGATTTCTGTCAGATGAACCAGACCTTCTGCACCGCCAATATCGACAAATGCGCCAAAGTCTTCTAGGCTAACGACATCACCTTCACGGATTTCCCCGACGGATAACTCTTTGATGAGTGTCTCTTTGCGCTTTTCACGCAACTCGCGTGATGCGGCGCGTTCAGACAGTATCAAGCGATTACGGCTTCGGTCAACCTCAATCACCTTCACAGTCACCTTATCGTTGACCATACCACTATACAGTTCTTCCGGGGTGTCGCCAGACATCTTGCGCCGACGATCATCACCGATTTGGCTTTGTGGCACAAACCCACGTAACCGACCAAAGCGCACAATCAAACCCCCTTTGTTGTACCCGGCGATGTTGCCTTCGTACACGGTTTGATCTTTCTGGTAGGCTTCTGCTTCCTTCCAGTTGACTTCTTCTTCAGCCCGGTTGATGGACAGAATAATATTACCGCGATGATCTCTGGGCTTGACGACATAAACCGTAAGCGGGTTGCCCTCTGCCAGTTCCTCAATCGCTTTTACGCCCATATTCTCTAATTCACGACCCGGTACGATTCCAATATCACCCTCACCAAGATCAACCTCAATTGAGGTGGGTGAGGTTTTGGCAATAGTACCTTCAATGAGCTGTCCCACCTTGAATCGTGGTGGCGTGCCCGTTGCTGGTGCTGGGGCTTTCTCTTCTTTTGGTGCTTCTGCTTCTTCGGATTTTGCATCTTCTAAAGGAGCGTCTTCAGCAGGCGCTTCTTGAGCACTATCCGCTTCCTCAGCACTATCCGCTTCCGCGACAGTTTCTGGGGTTTCCTCAGAGGATTCAGTGTCCTCTGAATCAGTAGTTTCTGCGGCATCCGTTTCCGGTGTCTCGGTGGGTGTCGCTGGTGCTTCTGCGACAGTTTCCGTTTCCGGGGAATCGGTGCTCTCTACTTCATTTGTTGTCTCTTCGGACGGGGTTTCTGGTGTTTCCATTTCATTGTCCTCCGTCCCTGGTGTATTGGCATTCATATAAGAAGACGCGCGCAAAAAACCGTGTTGGTGGGCGCGCTTTCCTCCCTTCCGCGATAAGTGAACCTGTATTTGACCACACTGGGTGACAATCGAGGTAATTATACATAGTGGTTCTCTAATTATCAAACGCGATAATGTACCAGTACCAATTAAAAAGGCGCACAGAGGTCATCTGCACGCCTTTATCTGATTATATTGTGTCAAGATTGTGGTTATTCGCCACGAAAATCTTCTTGATTTTGGAAGTCGTCGCGGAAATCATCGTCAACTGTGGTTTGTTGATCTTGCCGTTTTTGGCGGGCACGTTGGATCAAGTAGTCACTGCTAGTATTTTCGTGACGTTCAAAGATCAATTGCCCGTTTAGCTCATCTATGACGATCAAATCACCCGCATGGAAATCGCCACGCAATAATTGCACACTCATCGGGTTTTCTACAAACCGTTGCAATGCGCGGCGCAACGGACGAGCACCAAATTGCGGGTCAAAGCCTGTGGCGGCAATCCAATTCCGTGCCGGTTCAGTCAGATGGATGTGTAGACCACTTTCTTCTAAGCGCGTGGCGATCTTCGCCATTTGTAAGTCAACCATCATTTCGACATCTGCCGGTGTTAATGGCGAGAAGATAATGGTTTCGTCGATACGGTTCAAAAATTCTGGACGGAAGGTATCGCGCATCGCTTTTTCGATCTTCTGATGATTGGCAATCGCTTCTGCATCATCTGCCCGCACAAACCCGAGTGCACCACCACGTTTGGCAAATTCCGTACCAAGGTTACTGGTCATAATCAGCACCGTATTACGGAAGTCAATCGTGCGTCCCTGACCATCGGTCAAGCGCCCATCTTCAAGAATCTGGAGCAGGGCGTTCCATACATCAGGATGTGCCTTCTCAATCTCGTCGAACAGAATGACGCGATAGGGACGACGGCGCACAGCTTCGGTCAATTGACCACCGGCTTCATAACCGACATATCCCGGAGGCGCACCGAACAAACGGCTGACCGTATGCTGTTCGCGATATTCGCTCATATCGATCCGCACGAGTGCGTCTTCATCATCAAATAAGAACTCAGCAAGTGCTTTTGCCAATTCAGTTTTACCAACACCACTACTGCCGAGGAAGATAAACGAGCCGATTGGACGACCCGGATCTTTGAGTCCACTACGTGAGCGCCGAATGGCATCAGAAAGCGCCTCAACTGCCTTATTCTGCCCGATAACCCGTTTGTGTAGTTCGTCCTCCATACGGAGAAGTTTTTCGTTCTCAGTTTCCAGCATCTGAGATACAGGGATACCCGTCCATACGGCGACTACATCAGCGATGTCGTTTTCGTCAACAACCTCATCGAGCGTGTTTTCCTGTTGCCAGTGAAAACGCTCCTGCTGATAATCATGCTCCAGTTGCAAGCGCTGTACCTTAAACTCAGCGGCGCGTTCATAATCGCGTGCCAGACCAGCCGCTTCTTCTTCAGAGGTGAGGCGATCAATCGCTTCCTTCATCTCCTTAAGGCGTGGTGGCATCGAATATAAGGCGACGCGTAATGTTGCTGAGGCTTCATCAAGCAGATCAATCGCTTTGTCCGGCAATTTGCGTCCGGTCACATAGCGGTCAGATAGACGTGCCGCGGCTTCAATCGCACGATCTGAAATGCTCACTTTATGGTGCGCTTCATAACGATCGCGCAACCCATACAACATTTCAATCGTTTCATCGACATTCGGCTCTTCGACATAAACTGGCGCAAAACGCCGATCTAAAGCACTGTCTTTTTCGATATATTGGCGATATTCATCAAGCGTGGTTGCGCCAACAGTTTGCAGTTCACCACGGGCGAGTGCTGGCTTCATCATATTACCAGCATCAATCGCGCCACCCGTACCTCCCGCACCGACAACTTGATGCAATTCGTCGATGAAAAGGATGATCTCACCATCTGCCCGGTGAATTTCGTCGATGGTCGCTTTTAGGCGTTCCTCGAACTCCCCACGAAAGCGACTACCTGCCAGCATCCCGCTGAGGTCAAGGCTAACTACGCGCTTGTTTAACAGAATTTCCGGTACATCAACATCGGCGATTTTCTGGGCTAAACCCTCGACAATGGCGGTTTTA
>DAOTXB010000037.1:0-2715 GCA_034435575.1 Anaerolineae bacterium | reverse complement strand
GGCACAACTATCGAGGCAGTTGACACTTATGTTGTAGCAATCACAATGCCTGAACCCGTCGGTATTGCACCGATTTTGCTTGGTTTGAACAAAGCCACCGGCATTATTGCTTCAGAAAGTGTTGGCGAAGATGGTTCGATCATCGCGCCAATCGGTACGGGACCCTTCATGATCGCTGAAGTCGATGGCACGAGCCTTATTCGTCTCGAACGTAACGAATCCTACTGGCAAGAAGGATTGCCTTATCTGGATGCTGTTGAAATCACGCCGATCCCGGATGATACGGTACGTGAAACCGCACTACGCGGTGGTGAGGTTGACTGGGTACTCGCAATTGCGCCACAGAACTTCGAATCACTGGTTGCAGAAGAAGACATCGTGGTCGAAACTGCGCCACAGCTTTCATATGATTACTTCGGTTTGAACCTGAACCGCGAACCTTTCAATGATGTGCGTGTACGTCAGGCGATGGCATTTGCAATTAACCGTGAACAAATCTGTGAAGCGGCATTCTTTGGCTTATGTGAGCCTCTACAAGGTCCGATTGGTACCGGTAGTCCATGGTATTTTGACTATGCACCCTACGAAAGCGCACCTGATCTAGATCGCGCCCGTGAACTGCTAGAAGAAGCTGGTTATCCAGATGGGTTTGAAATGACATGGATGCCCAACTCTCAGGTTGGTGAGACAGTCCGTGCCGCACAGGTACTGCAAGCACAATTGTCACAAATCGGTATCACCTCAGAAATTTTCGCGCCGGAATGGGCGGAATGGTTAGAATTGCAGGGTGGTGGAGACTACGATGCTTTCATTTGTAGCTGGAACGGTCTTAAAGATGGTGATCAGTACTACTACTTGCAACATCGTACCGGGCAGGTCTTTAACTTCACCGGTTTCAGCAATCCCGAATTCGACGAGTTAGTCGATGAGGCACGTGAAGTCTCTGATTTTGAAGCACGCTATGAAATCTACGGAAACGCTAACGAAATTCTGGTAGATGCGGCGGCTTATGTCTACATGTACAACAAGCTGGAAATCCGTGCCTTTAGCCCGGCAGTTCAAGGATTTGTCGTCCGCTCTGATCAGGCAAATAATTTCTGGAACGTCTGGTTGGATGAAGGTTAGAGTCCTTTCAGTAATAGATTGATTTTAACCGTCAGTAGAGGTGCGTGAATGCGTACCTCTACCCTAATCCACAAAAAGTAAGTGACAGGAGAAAGCACTTATGAATTATCGCTACCTGTTACAAAGGTTGGTCTTAGCACTGGTTGTAATCTGGGGCGTTTCCATCGCCGTATTTCTGATAATTCAGCTAGTACCGGGTGATCCAGCGCGTGTAGTGCTGGGTGTACAAGCCAATGAAGAAAACATCGATGCTATGCGAGAACGGATGGGATTGAATAAACCTGTCTTAGAACAATACGTTGACTGGGTCGGTGGTGTGGTGCGTGGTGATTTTGGCAATAGCCTGATTACATCACAATCTGTGTCAGAGCAAATTGGTAACCGTTTACCTGCAACTGTTCAACTTGCATTTATGTCTTTGCTTATCGGATTATGCGTTGCCTTCCCCCTGGGGATAATATCCGCACTTTACCCTAACAGCCTGATCGATATTGTTGCGTCTGTCATCAGTCAAATCGGTGTCTCCATCCCCGATTTTTGGCTCGGCATAATGCTTATTTTATTGTTTTCATTGACGTTAGAAATATTACCCCCGAGCGGTTATGCTCCGTTAAGCGAAGGGGTAGGAGATTGGTTGGAACACATGATTCTGCCTGCAATGACAGCCGGATTAATCAGTGGATCAATCCAAACACGTTTTATTCGTAGTGCCATGTTAGAGGTCTTACACGAAAATTATATTCGTACTGCCTATGCTAAGGGGCTTCGTCGTCTTACAGTAATCCGCCTCCATGCCTTGCCTAATGCCATGATTACGATCGTGACAATCATCGGCTTGCAAATGACAGCCTTGTTTAGCGCAGTGGTGGTTGTGGAAATTGTATTTGCATATCCAGGGTTGGGTAAACTATCGTTGGATGCGGTGTTGGATCGTGATTATCCCTTATTACAGGGGGCAGTGCTCACTATCGCGACAATTGTCACCTTCATTAACTTAGGGGTGGATATGCTGTATTTTTTCCTTGATCCACGCATTGAGTATTCATAGGGAGGATAGAGAAAATGACTTCAACGTCAACCTCCGGGGGACATGTCACGCAATTCAACGATGAGCACATCAAAAGTCGTAGTTTGTGGAAGGATGTGCTATTTCGCTTTTCCCGCAGTCCCATCGGCATGATGGGCGCAGTTATCGTACTTCTGTTAATCATAGCCGCGCTATTTGGTCCTCAATTAGCGACACACGACCCCAATATGGATATGAACTTCGACCTGCGCTGGGCACCGCCCTCTCTTGAACATTACTTTGGCACGGACGAATTAGGGCGCGATATGTTCAGCCGTATAATGTACGGTGCTCGAATTTCAGTGCAAGTGGGATTGGTGGCGGTCTCGTTAGCGACGGTGGTTGGTACGTCATTAGGAATTCTTGCCGGATACGGCAATCGTTGGTTAGACGAATTGATTATCCGCTCGATGGATGTCCTATTCGCGTTCCCTGCGATTTTGTTGGCAATTGCAGTTATGGCGATCCTTGGACGTGGTATCACCAATGCGATGATTGCCATCGGTATCGTTTATATTCCAATA
>DAOTXB010000036.1:0-1518 GCA_034435575.1 Anaerolineae bacterium | reverse complement strand
GCCTCATCAAGATTAAATTGCACCACATCCGCCCATAAGTCAGGGTTGTTCTGCACACCGTTGGGCAATGATGGATCGTCCGATGTCAATTGTGTCAGGGCGTTACCCGTCCCGGCTTCAAAGGCGATCATACGCCATGCGCCCGTGTTGGGGTGTCGCAGTGTGACCGCAAAATGGCTTGACGTTTCGGTAAAGGCATGGTTGGTAACTGGCAAAATGATCTCGTTATCCTGTGTTTCATGAATTTGTACGAAGTCGCCAATCGCGATGTCATAAAAGCCGATGCCCTCATGCCCGTTCAAAAGGGGCGAAATGACGATCAATGTGCGTCCGTTTGGCGAAATATGTAAGCGGGTTTGTGCCTGGCTGATTTCACCTTCCAATTGTGGGCGGGGGATGCTTACCTGTTCACCATTTTCGTTGACCCAGTGCAACGTATCGCTGGCTTCTACCCATGTGACCGCGTACCAGTCCGATTGGGGTAATGCCGCCGCGCTCACCATGCTTACAAATCCAAATATCATCAACAAACATAGGATAAAGCGGACGTTATGCCGGTTTAAGTGATAACTATTCTTTATATGTTGCATCGTGAAAGCTCCTCATTGGCTATTTCAACTGACTTGTTGATTACAGCATACACAAAAACCGCCTATAAAACGCTTATTGTTCGCAGGCTTACATATATTAGGAGAGAGAATATGAGTTTATAGCATGCAAATCGTCGCAAATTTATCCTTCACTTGTTACACTGACATGACGATTTATTAAAAGTACATTGAACGCGCGTATGGGCAATTATATCTTCAGGCGAGTATTACAGGGCATTCCAACATTTTTCGGTGTAACAGTGATCTCGTTTATTTTGATGATCTCCGCACCCGGTGATCCGATTCGGCTGATTACCTTCAACCCAGATAGTGATCCAGAAGCCACAGAACAACTACGTCGTCGTCTTGGTCTGGACCAATCTGCACTGACCCAATATTTCTACTGGCTGGTCGGTAACGATTGGGTATTGATTGACGTAGACGGTGACGGTGATGGCGAGACATACGGCACACGCTCTGGTTTGTTGCGGGGCGATCTAGGTGAGTCCTTGCGTCATCGGCAACCGGTGGTCGATTTGATCGTTGAGCGTATTCCGGCGACATTACAATTGTCGTTGAGTGCTTTGATTGTCGGGTATTTGATCGGTATTTTGCTAGGCGTGGTGGCGGCTTCGTATCAAGGGTCATGGATCGACCAAATTGTGCGCTTAGTCTCAGTATTGGGGAATGCCGTTCCAGCGTTCTGGCTAGGATTGTTGCTGATTATTGTATTTACCGTCAATCTGGGCGTATTACCTATGGGCGGAATGCTGAATATCACCAGTTCCGGCGGGTTTGACCTCGGCGAACGCATTGAACATATGATTATGCCGGTCTCTGTGCTGGCACTCAGCATTATCGCCAATATCTCCCGTTATACACGCACCTCTGTGCTAGAAGTACTCAGTCAGGATTATGTCCGCACTGC
>DAOTXB010000035.1:0-3855 GCA_034435575.1 Anaerolineae bacterium | reverse complement strand
AGGCGTGTTGAGCGGTGTTCTCAGCGCCACATATATCAATCCTGATGATGGCTTCACGCTGTTGCACCCGCAAGGTTGGTTGGTGGAAACAGGTCTTGTGGGCACATCAGAATTTGTTATCGTTACCCCCGGCGAACCGTTCGATCTGGAAAACCCACCGATTGCAGGTAATCCGAATGCCATCATCGCTTACGGCACCGTGACTGAACTCACCGGATTAACTGCGAATGAACTTGATCGCGATACGGACGTTTTCCGTGTAGTGGAGGCGATCATCGGTGTTGATTCATCGCAGGTGCAGGTGGTGGATTTAGACGGGCGCAGTACCGGTCTAGTATTCACGCAAGACCCGAACTTTGACAATCTATTTGTTACTATAATTCTCGATGATAATTTCTTTGTCGCGGCAAATATGTTCACCGCACCGGGGGAGGATTCAGAATTTTTCGATATCATCATCAATATGTTGCAACAAGTGACGTTCACCAATTAGGCGAAATCTGTAATGACTGATGAACGGGTATGATCTTGATTGTGTGCCCGTTCATCAGGTGTATGTTAGGTGTTGAGCTTATATGCGCGTTCTGCTAAACCGTATGCAAGGTCGTGCATCATAGCGAGCGCATCTTCCTCATCAATGATGTTATTCTGCATCAGTCCTGCTAACCATTCTGCGCTTGCCCGTCTCCAGACATTATGGCGGGCGGGGATGCTGGGGAAGGCGCGTGTATCATCGTTAAACCCTGCCGTGTTATAAAGCCCGGCAGTCTCCATAACAAGGTCAAAATAACGATGCATTCCATTGAGACTATCAAAAAACCACCAGGGCGGACCCAACAACAACGTCGGATAATGCCCGGCTAGGGGGGCGAGTTCGCGTCCGTAGGTGGTTTCGTCCAATGTAAACAAAATCAGCGTCAAACGTGGATCGTTGCCATACACATCCAATAAAGGTTTGAGGTTACGTGTAAACTCGCCACGAATTGGAATATCTGCGCCCATATCACGCCCGAATGTGTCTGCGATGTATGCGTTGTGGCTACGATATGATCCGACATGCAATTGCATGACCAGCCCATCGTCAACGCTCATACGTGCCATTTCGATCAGCATATGTCCTGTAAAGCGTGTCGCGTCGTCAGCATTTGCCTCACCCTTAAGCGCACGTTGCAAAATTGCATCGGCATCTGCATCACTTAAGCGCGTTGTATAGGCGGTAAGTGCGGCGTGGTCAGTTGCCTTCGCCCCCATTCCTTTGAAGAACGCCCGTCGATTCTCCAGCGCTTGTATAAACGTGGTGTAATTTGTAACGGTAATGCCGGAAACATCGCTTAGAGAGTCTATGCTTGAGCGCCAATCAGCATGATCAATATTGACAACAGCATCTGGTCTAAATGTCGGAATAATGCGTGCTGTCCAGTCGCTATCCTTAATCGCTTGATGATGTGCGAGCGTGTCAGTTGCGGCATCGGTTGTCGCCAATAGTTCAATATCAAAGCGCTCATATAGGCGACGGGGTGAGAATCCCGGTTGGGTGAGTTTATCGGCAATCGCATCATAAATTGCCTGTGCGTTTTGGCTGTTTAACTTGTCATTGATTTCGAAAACATCACGCAATTCGTCACGCATCCATAATCCGGTGGGCGTACTACGAAACAGATACCAGTGATCGGCGACAGTCTGCCAGATTTTACGATGATCGCGCTCAATCTCGCCACCGTCGCGGCGTGGAATGCCTAATTGCTCTAGCGGAATACCCTGTGAATATAGCATCCTGAAAATGTAATGGTCAGGAATGATGAGTAAGTCTACTGGTGAGCCAAAGCTATGATCTTCCGCTACAAATAATTGTGGATTTACGTGCCCATGTGGGCAGATAAGGGGTGTGTTTTTGACTGACTCTTGTAATGTTTCGATCAGCTTTTCACGATCATTTGTCATCGTTTTACGATCCCCCTGAGTGTGCATTTGTGGGTGCCTCCAATAGTGCATAAAAAAGTCACTTGCTATTTTAACGTCGATTTGTTCCTATTGCATGCTAAAAGATGGGTACAATCTACGCTGATTGTGCATGTGCAGTAAAATTGTACTGAGGATGATGAATGACGAAGGATAAACCATGACTGATGTGCCTGTAGACCTCATCAAACATTTTGCACCTGTACTAAAATTTGCGGAGCACGAAGCATTTTTCCCGATGCATGTGGAAAATTATGTCGCGAAATGTAGTCTGCATCGTCATGAAGGCAACGCAGAGCATCGTATGTTGATTCCACCGGGACACTTAACGTTAGACATGCTTTCACAATTTACAGATGCCGGACATTTTATCGTCTATGCGGATTATCAACAGTTTGTTGACCCTTTCGGGGAAGCGGAGTTTACGCCTCAATTTATTGATCGCATTATCGAAGAAGGAATTGGCGTGGTGAAACGTCTGGTTAGCAAGGTGCAAGACTCCGGGTTGCCAGCTTATGTACGTGATCAAGCACTAGAAAATTATGGTGACCTGACGACCAATCCCCCCGCTTATTACTATCGCGTTATCCGCAAAGCCGATTCCGGTGAAAAGTACGATGTCATTCAATACTGGTATTTTTATGCTTACAATGATTGGGCGCTGACGTATGGTGGTGTTAACGATCATGAAGCCGATTGGGAAACAATCCAACTCTTTTTTGATGATCTCGATGATCCTGCACCCGTCTATGTGGGTTATTCCGCGCATGGTCATGCTTACATTCGACGCTGGCAAGACGTGCATAAAGACGGCGTAAAGCCAATTGTTTACGTTGGAGGTGGGTCTCATGCCGGGTATCCCGCACCGGATTTATGGCGTTGGTGGCGTATGATGCTCAATTGCATACGTTTCCCACTATTCATGGGGCGTTTCTTCGGCGAATTTATTAGTGCAGAACCCTATCATCCGGGTACGATAATACTCACTGATGATGATTGGGTGGAGCCGGTCAACCTTGAGGGCAAGTCATGGGTCACCGAATACAAAGGGCAATGGGGCGCACGGTATTTGATCGAAAATCAGCATACGGGCGAGGTTAGACCCAAATCTGGTGATGCGCCCGCTGGTCCCATGTACGAACGGGGCGGTGCCGTGCGCCAAAAGTGGACACGCCCTGCCAAATGGCATAAATTGCGCTGAGGCGTGAATGCTTATTGAAGAGCGCGAAGAGCGCTTCAATTTCCGTTGAGAGCATAGTACGATACCTGAGCAAATCGTCATCGCCAAGCAAAATTGAAAGCCAAACCTGTGACAGATACCCAACCCGTGCCCCTCGATAAACTTCACCCTGTGCCCAAGCCAGCCCCACAAACTGGATTACGCGCTTTAAAGCACATGATTGTACGTCGTAGTCTGATGGGTGCTTTGGAAGTTTTTCATCGTGAGGTCGGCGATGTCTTTCGCATTTCCTTCCCGGGTTTCTCACCCGTCATGTTGGTCGGACCCGAAGCCGCGCGTTTTTTGCTGGTCACGGCGCGTGACAAGGTCAGTTGGCGCATGACGGGCGAACCTATAACGCTCTTGTTACGTCATGGGGTGCTAGTCGAAGATGGTGATTCTCACGATAATATTCGCAAAATAATGAACCCTTCGCTTCATCGGCGTATGATCGAACAGCATATTGCGGCGATGGTGCGCTCTACAGATGCCATTGCTACACAGTGGCAAAACGGTGAAATCTACGACATGCTCCCCGAATCGCGTAAAATCGCACTTCTGGTGCTCACAGATGCGTTATTTGGGGTGGATTTTAAGCCAGAGATGCAACGTTTGTGGGAAGGTGTGTTACGGGCAGTGGGCTATATCTCGCCCGGATTGTGGGTGATGTGGCGAAA
>DAOTXB010000034.1:0-5184 GCA_034435575.1 Anaerolineae bacterium | reverse complement strand
CGCTCATCTTCACGACGGTACACATTTTCATCTGCAATTTGCGTCAGAATTCGCGCATATACCTGGTCTGTTGTACGTTGCATCGGGTTTTGCTGGCAACTCATCATGACGCGTTGCACAATCTGTTCCACATCCGGGTGCAAACGAGACTGTCCTTTGCCTCCGCGCTGGTCAGTGAGTGGAATCAAGGATCGAATATCGCCACCGCTTCTCACAAATGCTTTTAGCCAGCGTTCGACTGTGTAGACACTCCCGATCTGCTCTGACTGTTTATCCAGGAATGCAATTATCTCCTGTCGGCTTAGCATTTCCCACATCACCTTGCCAGACGACTGGCACAGGGCTTCCAGCAAGCGATATCTTTCCCATGCCATCTCTTGCTGGTTTGGAGCTAAGGCTTCAAAATCAGCACGCACATAACTCACGCGTAAGCCATCCGTGCTGTCTTTGCGCACCCCTGCCCCATGAATCTCAAAGCGCAAACGGCGCTCAAACCAATAACGACTGACATTTCCTTCATCCAGGGTTATCCAGCCACCGAATTGCACATTCTCCAACCGGTAGCGTCCTTCTGACAGTACCTCACGCACAATGTGGACTTGCTCATCCAACAACAGACGTAAACCAACGTGTATCTGTATTCGTCCCATGTCAGCACCACACCTGACTCTGCACAGTCAATGACTGCGTCAAATCTGTTTGCAGGTAATGGTGGAACAACAGGTACATCACCACAGGCACACCGTCAGGGCTTTGTGCTAAATCAAGCACTGTCATATCCTGCTGGCAACGTGCCTGCCATGCATAACAATCTTTTTCAGAAACGGGTAAGCGACTGTAACGCCACAGTAATTTGAGATTTTCCAGACGTTTGCCTGCGCGTAAATCCACCTCAGTCATGACCATGAACTGCCAGTCATTTTCTGCTGACCACTGTGTCCCGATCTGGATTTGTTGCTGGCTGTGGCTCTCGGCAACTCGCTCTAGTGGTTTGCATTCCACCAGCATACGACTGTCTGTCAGCCAGACAGCATAATCTGGTGTGTAACGGTGCGTTTTCTGGTCTGGAAGATCCATTTCTATCTGGAAAGGTTGTTCCTGGTAACGGACTATCGCTTGTTCAAATTCCAGAACAAACAATATATCTCGCTCCAGGCTCGATGTGTAACGGACAGGACGACCCAGCTTCAAACTGGGAAACGTCCCCACAATGGCACCACCGGGCTTTCCCGACATGGATACCCTTTGCTTTCTCTAAAAATAGGCGATCACAATAAAACCCCATTCTTCATCTTGAGATACGCGCTCAGCGGTACATTTCCAGATTTTCAGGGACACACTACGGACAATAATATAGGGATTCAAGCTCACAAAATGTATAATCGCTTCATGATCTGTACAGTTTAGTCACACTGTTTGTAATAAACAGACGTATAATGACTTATACTGCAAGTCATTTAGTTTGGAGATTCAACTCAAGGTGCGCTTTGACATATCATCCAGATTCAAAGCCCATATTGAGGCTAAATTATTGGATATATGAGCTTATGCAAATGACTGACCTTTTACACGATAACATATCACTCAAAGTAAGTAGTTCACTCTTTCTCGAGCCAAAGATCTTATTTTCGAAGCGAGGTATCACCACCATTGCCCCATCTGTAGCCTTTGAACCTTATTTGGACACATATACGATTTTTCAAAGTGACTCGCTACCACACAAATTACGTGTATACCCCCAAAATTATACCGAAATATGGCTACATTTTGCTCAAATCCCTGGTGCTCGAAACGCTCAACAAGACATTATATTGCCTTCTATGAGTATCATCGGTCCTAACTCGAAACCGATAGAGTATCATTTTAGAGGCAAAACAGACTCAATTCATATTGCATTTCGGCTGGGTGGTGATGTCCCGTTCCTGACTTACTCACCCATCGACTATGATGCCAACCCTATTGCCCTCGCGGATGTTCTCCCACTCAATAGAATTCAACAGCTACACGACCTAGAAGGTCTTGCTCCCATTGAGCGTATCGTGAGGCTTGAATTGCTTCTCTCCACATGGTTCAATAATTTACGTGTGCTATCGCGACGTACAAAACATGGCTTGTGTCTCATTGACACATCACACGGAAATATCAAAGTTGCAGATGTTGCATCCAGTCTGAATTTAAGCGAACGGCAAACGTTGCGGTCGTTCAAAATGGAAACGGGCTTGACACCCAAAAGTATTGCGCGCATGTATCGTTTTTGCGGTACGATCAGACATATCAATCAGGAACAGAAACCTTCAATTTCTGCAATAGCATACGAACATGGGTATACGGATCAGTCTCATCTCATCCGTGACTTTGTCCAGTTTTCTGGTATCACCCCTTCCCAATTCCTCGCACGACGAAGCCTCAGTGGATTACACCAAGAATGGGAGCCTTATACATGAAATAACATGGCGGATTTTTACAATACGAAAACTGCTTTGCTGTGTAGTCTATAGATTATCGTATTTCTCAGGAGTAATCGTAATGCACAGCAATAGTTTACGTATATTTATGATGTTGGTAGGGATTCTCGTCATGGTATATCCACCACAAGTATATGCAAGCCTTCCTTCTGATCCAGATGATTTTGTCGCTGAACTTGAAACGATCATCAACGAGGAAATGGCGCATTTTAATGTCCCGAATGCAGTCGTCACCATCGTACAAAATGGGGACATCTATACGATGCAGGGCTATGGAGAAACAGCGGTTGGTAGTGGTATACCTGTTGACCCACAAACAGCAATTTTTCGGGTTGCCTCGGTCTCTAAATCAATCACAGCAACTGCCATTATGACCCTTGTCGATCAAGGTATGATCAGTCTCACCGATGATGTCAATCAGTATCTTGATGAATTTCAATTAGAAAGCATAGACGGTACCATTGTCACATTCGAACATCTGCTCACACATACAGGTGGATTGGATGACAAAGTGTACTTTCCAACTGCAGTTGAAAGCGCCACAGATTATATCTCATTACCAGATACCTTTATCTCCAGTCCCCCTGTCCGCTATGACCCATCTGGCATCCAAACACGTTATTCAAATCAGGGGTATGTGCTATTGGGGTATCTGATTGAGCAAATTAGTGGCATGAGCTTTGAAGCGTATGTCCAACAAAACGTGTTTATCCCTTTAGGAATGTCTAGCTCAACCTTTGAGCAACAATTACCACAGAATCTGCAACAGAATCTTGTTGCCAGATACGACTTTGACGATGATACCTTCATTGAAGAGCCTTTCATCTATGTAAATGAGATGCCAGCGGGGGGCATGTTCACAACTGCCAGCGATATGGCAAATTTCATGATCATGAATCTTAATAACGGTGTACTTGATGATGAACAAATCTTGCGGGCTGATCTGGTGACAGCGATGCACGATCAACAATTCACTAATCATGAATCATTAGGTGGCTATGGCTATGGTTTTTGGCGTAGCGAACACAATGGTCTAACCATGATCATGCACGATGGCAGTGGTCCTGCTGTGAGTTCTCGTATGGTTCTTCTACCAGATGAAAATGTTGGTGTTTTCTTTGCACATCATGGTGGCGGTGCAGGTTTTCGTGCGCAAGTTATGGCGCGCCTCTTGGATGAATATTTTGGTTTGCCGCAACAACCAGTGGAAAACCTATCTGGGACGGCTGAACAAGTTGCAGGACTCTACAAGAATAACCGTTATGTACATGATGGCTATTTCCGCATTCCAACGATGATTACCCTCGAATATAACATTCGAACTGACAATGGGCGTCTTTATCTTGAAGATGGTCTGTTAGCAGGCGAATCTGAATACGTTGAAGTAAGCACGGGGGTTTTTCAGCAAATTGATCTGCCATCCAACCAACTGGTATTCCACTTTGATGACAATGGGCGCGTCTCACAACTAAACGCCAATCTCTATCATACACCACTGGATTTTGAACCAGTTGCGTGGTACGAAAGCAATCCGTTTTTGCTTGCATCGCTTATTGTGCCATTTCTGATTTGCTTAGTTGCCACAATAACGATGCCAGTCGCTTCTGTTATACGTGCATTTCGACACGTTGAATACTCTCAACTGGAGATACTGGCGCATTGGTTGGGATGGAGTTTTGCGGTTAGTGGGCTATTCATCATGGGCTTGTTTGTAATTGGTGACTTATCCCCCCTACCCTATGCAAGTCCACACACAAGTCCGATGACCGTCTACGGTATCCTTACGATTGCAAATCTTGTTGTGATACTTGCTCTTGTCATTATTGTATTCTGGTGCTTGGCAATTAGTGGACAATATTGGGGACTCACAGGGCGGATAGGATATACCATACTCACCATCGGTTCAATAGCTTACCTGTGGTTTAGTATTCAAAATAGCCTGATCGGATACAATCTGTAGCTTTTTCGCTAGCATTGCCGCATAGATTCTTGTCTCAATGAGGTATCCTAAGTCATCTAGGATACCTCATCTTCTTTCACGTAAATATGTATGATTCGTATTATCGACAATGTCTAATAAACTACATAGCTCATGATGGAAACTTTACCTGTAACTTGTCAGATCTTCCAGTGTGAACGGTACACTACGTACGCTGACATAAGGCTTTAGACTCACCAAACTCACAAAACTTCTGATGGGTTCGCGGTTGAGCAACTGGTACACATAGTGGGTCACCAGGTTCGCCATGAAGTCATTGATGTACAGATGTTGCTCCCCACGAGCGACTAATTCCGCACACGAAAGTTGCGTGTCTACCACCTCATCTTGTTCTTCAGCTTCCAGCAGAGATGGAAACAAAAGACCTGCATTGGGCAATACGGAACTATGCTTTTCACGTCCATATTCCAGCCCGCGAAAAACTGCATCCCAATCACTATTGTTTCCAATAACGACCTGTCCGTGGTCAAAATCGTTACCGGCATCAATCCATGTATGTCCTTCAGCACGCGCTATTTCTCGACGCGCATAGTGATTATCCACACAGCCACATATTAAGTCATTTCGTCCGATATGTTTTTCGGCATTCAATGGCTCACAGATCGCTTGAATTTCCAATCCCAACGCGTAGTTATACCGTCTCGCTAAGGCAACAGCTTTCGGTTGACCTAACTCTGCGGGAATGAATAATTGGCGACCAATGTTCTTTTCTTCCACAAT
>DAOTXB010000033.1:0-2564 GCA_034435575.1 Anaerolineae bacterium | reverse complement strand
GCGTTATTTGCGTAGCGTTCTGCTAAATAGATGGCATTACGGATGTGTTCGCGCTGCAAGGCAAACACAGTCGATTGGTAATTGGTGTAACCGATGTCGGTATGTGAGTGGTGCAACAGAAAGATATCTTTAATCATAATGTGTTTTCCTTTTTACTCACAATCTGCATGAAAAATGAATTGCGTTCATGTATTTGTTCGCCTTGCCGTAACTTATCATCACCCTAAATTCTTAGGAATCATGGTTCTAAAGATGATGGTTTATGTTAATGCCTGCGCTAGCGCACCGGCGATATACGCTCCTTGCAAGCGACACACCTCATCAAAAAAATGCACATGGTCACCGTAAAGAGTCATCCCTGACGCGCCCAGATGCTGTGTAATTGTGTACAGGTCGATGATGATATCCTCTGCAAAAACAGCCGCCGCCACCGTGGCGTAATCCAACACATCTTGATTCCGGCGGACAAAGCTGGATTCGTGCTGGCGATGCTGCGCGTCATCGACAGGCGTGGTCGTCACCCAGATGATATGGATGCCATGTGAGACAATAATCCGTCGACTCTCTCGTAAGTTTATGTCGTACTGGTCGATGGGTATGCTCAATGCGTCGGTTTCTGGATCGCGCCGAATGTCGTGCAGCCCACAATTGAGTAGCAGTACATCCGGTTGGAAGTCGTCAGCGTTTTCAAGGCGATGCTGTAGATAATGCAGACAGCGTTCGGAATTCCCGCCATTGTCATCCGTTGCGAACGTCGTGTTACCGGGAATTGCCGTCTTACGGGCATAATGCCAATCTTCTGGTAGATACTTTGCCAGATATTGACCGTAGCCCATCGAGATGCTGTCGCCAAGCACAAACAGATTGCCCATAATTATGCCTTTCGCTCGCGGCATGGTAGAGTGAACAGGTCATCGATTGACACGGTTTGTCCAGTTTGCATGGCAATATTCGCGCTGATTCCGACCAGTAGCGATGCCGCCCCATCAATATGAGAGGCAGCGCGGTTCAGTGGGTCTGCGGGTGGGTCAGGCGAAAAAATTTGTTCTAGCATGACCGGGTCTGCGCCGCCATGACCGCCCTTCCCAACTGGCAAATCTAACGCATATGGCTTCCCGAACATGGGTTGCACCCACATTGATGTCGACTTAAACGCCCCTTTACTGGCACTCGCTGACCCATCTTTGGAAAGATGGTTGACATTCTCGGCAATATCCATCTCGACGCGCCCCTTCGTTCCAGTGATTGCCACACGTAATCCTTCCCAGGGGGCATATGCCACCAGACAATACGAGAGCATTACGCCATTTTGATAGCGCACGATGACATTCATCGTATCTTCGATGGTGATTCCGTCACCGAACACGTTTTGATCGCGTAGATAGCCTGTCTCCGCTTCTGCGTCCAGATACAAGCCCTTATGACTGGCTTTATCATCAAGAAACAGCGCAAAGGGATCATCTTTCGCCGCTTCGAAACCCGTATAACGGTCATAATCATAGAATTCGCCGCGAGATTGCGCGTTTTCCCGCCCATAGAACACCAAATCACCCATCGCAGTCACCTGCGCGGGGTACGACTCAATCCACCAGTTGACTAGATCAAAATGATGGGTGGACTTGTGGACAAGCAAACCGCCACTGTTCACCTTCTTTCGATGCCAGCGCCGGAAGTAGTCCGCACCATGGCGTGTATCCAGCAACCATGAAAAATCCACCAATAACGGGTGTCCAATCGCACCATCACGGATGACCTCACACAGTTGAGTATAAGCCGGGGCATAGCGATAATTGAACGTCACTCGTAGCGCCCGTCCGGTACGGTCAATGGCAGCATAAATGGCTTTCATCTTATCTAGATCGGTGGTCATCGGCTTTTCGGTGATGACATCGCAGCCCAATTCCATCGCACGAATAATGTAAATGTGATGACTGGCATCGATTGTGGTGACAATCACAGTATCGGGCGCTGTCTCGTCAAGCATGCGATCAAACTGACCCGCTTTATAGGTGGGTATCGGGTCATATCCCCATCGGTCAGCCCGCCGCCAGTTATGATAATCCATACGTACCTGACTGGTATCACAGAGCGCCACCAGCTCGCAATGCTCCGCGTAGGTGTCGCTTATGGCGTTGATGAACATGCCAGCACGTCCACCTGTGCCGACCAGAGCATATCGTTTATGTGATGCCATAACACCCTTCATTCTGAACAAGTCATTTCGTGGTCAAATAGTTAGCTATGGATAGCTTTACTGGTCAATCTAAAGTTGGCACAATCGGACTTTTGACGCTATTATTAAGCGCAAATGATCATGTGGACATGTCCAATTATAAAGACTACCAAAAATATAATGTATCCTGTCTCGGCTTGTCAAGTAATTGTCCTTTAACCAATCAAGAGATTTGATCAATCGTACTGTCAAAAAACCACGCAAAAGCGTGATTTTTCCCTTACGCGGCGTCGCGATGGTAGTCATGGATGATCCCACCGAGAATGTTTCGGCAGCGAACCATTCCCCGGTCTTCTGAAGGCGTGTTGGGGATTGGAATTTGCTGATCAAG
>DAOTXB010000032.1:0-6075 GCA_034435575.1 Anaerolineae bacterium | reverse complement strand
GTCAGGGCTTCTACAAAGTAACTGCCACCGAGCGGATCAATCGTGTTGGTGACTCCGCTTTCCTCCGCGATGATCTGTTGTGTACGCAGGGCGATGGTCACCGCGTGTTCGCTGGGCAGGGCAAGTGCTTCATCCATGCTGTTGGTGTGTAAGGATTGTGTACCCCCTAATACGGCAGAAAGCGCCTGAATCGCCACCCGCACGATGTTAATCTCTGGCTGTTGTGCGGTCAGGCTGACTCCGGCAGTTTGTGTGTGGAAGCGCATCAGCCATGAGCGCGGATTCTTCGCGCCGAAGGTTTCCCGCATTTCGCGTGCCCAGATGCGACGGGCGGCACGATATTTGGCGATTTCTTCAAAAAAGTCATTGTGTGCATTGAAGAAAAAGCTCAAGCGTGGGGCAAACTCGTCAATATCTAGCCCGCGTTCCAGTCCCCAGCGCACGTATTCCAGCCCATCCGCTAGCGTAAATGCCAATTCTTGAATCGCCGTACTTCCTGCTTCACGGATGTGATAACCACTGATGCTGATGCTATTCCACTGTGGCATATTTTGTGCGGCGAATTCAATGGTATCGGTGACGAGGCGCATTGACGGGCGGGGGGGGAAGATAAACTCTTTTTGTGCGATGTATTCTTTCAAAATGTCGTTCTGCAGTGTGCCACGTAGCTGTGCCATCGGTACACCCTGTTTTTCTGCGGCGGCGATATAAAATGCCCAGATTGCGGCGGCGGGGCTGTTGATGGTCATACTGGTAGAGACTTTGTCCAGCGGAATACCATCAAATAGGATTTCCATATCTTTGAGTGAGCTAATCGCCACGCCACAGGAGCCGAATTCTCCCAATGCTTCTGGCGCATCTGTATCGTAGCCCATCAATGTCGGGAGGTCGAAAGCGACAGACAACCCCATATTTCCCTGATCGATCAGATATTTATAGCGTTTGTTTGTTTCTTCCGCAGTGCCAAAACCGGCAAACATACGCATCGTCCATAACTTCCCACGATGCCCGGTGGCATGAATACCGCGCGTGTAAGGATACTCACCAGGGTTGCCGAGGTCACGGGTGTAATCAAGGTCTGGCACATCTAGTGGGGTGTAAAGACGATTGATCTCCTCACCGGAAAGCGTGGTGAACTTCTCTTGTCGTTCGCTACGACGATCTAGCGTTGGTTTGAGTGTGTTTTTTTTCCACTTTGTGTGGTGGTCTTGCAAAGCCTCTATTTTTTTGTCATCAAACGGCATAACTTTATCTCCAAAATAACACCTTTTGGGCAGATTATATCATGGACACGCGTTGATTCTATCAAATTAGGCTATGCTGTTTCGTAGTTCTCTATCAGATTTAACGCTTCATCAAATGTATTCACCCATCGTAAATCTTTGGTTGCTTTTGGTGCGAACTTTTCACCAATTTTTGCCAGTGTTTTAATGAACGTATTTGCACCAATGACAATTTGTAATTGGGTGTTATCACTTGTACGCTTATTCATATATCCTGCAATAGATAATAATCGTGTTGGTGGTGATGTGTTGTTGGTATGGTCCGAGATCATAAAGATGGTGTACGGTGATGCTTCTGCACGCGTGAAACTTTCGTCAATAATTGGATAATATTCATCCAGTGACCAATTGCCAGTAAATTCTTGAATAAGTATTCTTTTCTCGTCATTATACCATTGTAAGGTTATGGGCATTAGGCACTCCTCAAAATTTTGTCTACATAATACTTTTACCATACCTCTCTGTATATTTTCGTTAATTCTTACGCAAGATACTAAAATCAACACATTTGATTTACCCGTTTGAATAAGCTTTTAAATGCAAGATTGGATGATGTTCTACTTATTAAGCAGATTATCCTTCTTCAAGCGTTATGAGATAGGCGATGATATGGTAGATCTCGTCTTCGCTATAAATTTCTGCCCAATTTTCTGGCATGAGGTCGGCGGAGAAACCATCCACAACAAAATCATCCGGCGTGATAATTGATGCGAGTAGATAATCCAGCGCGGATTGTCCCTCTATGCGGGTTCCAGCGCGGTTGACCACATTGAGCAAACCCGGTCCGATGAGCGTATCTTCTGATTCATGATTATGACAGGTTGAACAAGCAAAGCTGGCGGCTGGTTGAAAGGTATTGAACAACTCTTCGCCTACACTAGGGTCACTACCCGCAGGGAGATCAGCCAGAATTGATGCTAAATTATCGCCTGTTTCAGCATTATTTTCGGTGGATTCGGTGACTGTTTCGCCATTGAGCGTGAACAAATATGACATGATGTCCGCGATGTCGCGCACGGTATAGATTTCTGCCCAATTTTCTGGCATCAGGTCGGCTGTGAAACCCTCAACAATGTGGTCATCTGGATTAACGATGGATGTAAACAGATAATGTGCCGCGCCCTGATCTTCTATGCGGGTTTCTGCACGGGTGGCAACATTCAACAAGCCTGGTCCAATCAGAGGGTCTTCTGAGGCATGATTGTGGCAGGTGGCACAGGCGAAACCGGCATCTGCCTGAAAGGTGTTGAATAGCGTTTCGCCACGATCCACGTTACCCATGCTCAACAGCACATCATAACGACTAGAATCCTGCGTATAGGGTGTCGCTGATGTATCTGCTTCGTTGTCATCATCATCCTGTGTGCGTTCAATCAGTTGATTTGCACTAGCGATTGTGCCAAAGATGAAAATCATCAAAATCATACTGAGGATAGTCGTTCTTTTCATAGTATTCTCTCCGGGTGACCATTAAAATTGGGGGCTGATTCACAGGCATTATTGTATAAATTTTCTCTCATAAAGAATGTTGTCTGGACAACAGTCAACCCGTTTAGATTTCGCTAGACTATTTGTTGTAATACTTTTCGAAAGCGAAATCTTATTTCTTGGAGAGAATAATGGCAAAGAGAATTTCACGTCGCGGTTTCATCAAAGGACTCGGTCTTGGTGCCTCCGCTGGCTTGCTGGCGAACGCTGGCTTGCCTTTGGCGCTTGCACGCGATAGCCGATCCCTACCACAGCAATTACAGGCGGGTCGTAACGCTATTGGTTTGAGCCAGATGGCTGACCCCGCTGTGGAGCTATTGGTTGGCGATGTTGTCGGATTTGAACTGGCGACAAACCAATGGGAAGGCGATTTTGGTTGGGTAACCTTCCAATTGCATCAGGCTTTTTATAATGGTGATTTAGCATATTATATTCGTACAGATGCGTCTGATGCTGAATATGCAACTGCAAATCGCCTTGTGCATGTGCCGTTGTTGACCGCCGCCCCGAATGCGGAAGGCGCAACATCGCAATTGTATACATTCGAAAATGGTACTGCTGATCAATTCCCTGTCATGAGTCATGTACCGGAAACTGACGGTTATAGCCCTGCATGGCAAGTGCATCGTGTGACCTTTAACGGTGATGCAACCCTGCTTGATTCTGCTGATGCGGTGACTGAAGCAGAAGCCAATGGCGATGTCACTGTTGAAGTGACCAACCTTGTTGTCAATCATCCTGTGGTGAAGTGGCCCGGTGGTGAGCTGGCTGTTGATACTGAACTGACCCGTTACACCGGTGAAGGTCCACTATCGCGTCCGATTGATCTGGATCACATGCTGGTCACCTTTAAATTACATGAATGCTATCCCGGCAGTCGCTATATCATCACCGATACATCAGCCGTACCGATGGCACCGATGATGTCGATTGCACCTTCTGGCGCAACACAAGGACTAGCAGATGTTGGCGCAACCGATGAAATCTGGGTCTTTGGAAATGGCATCCCCGGAAGTGGTGTGATGGGCTTCCAACCAGCCGTCTTTGATAATGCCGCCGGGAACCCGATCTGGAGTCCGTTCTGGCTGCACTTCACCGCTGTTTGGGAGGATAAATCCTCTGCTGAATTAATTACGAACAGTGCCCGCCTCCGTGAATTGGCTGATTCTGGAGCACTGACGATCTTTAACGGTGTACCGGATATGGATCAGTCCATGCCACCGTTTATCGTGAACTGCCCGGTGCCGATAAAAGCCGCGAATACATTCTCGGTTGATATGTAAATAAGCACTAAACATATGAATCTTAACGGGGATCAGTGCAGACCAATCCCCGTTTTGTTTTCTCAATAAATTTTGATCACATCAGGCAATCATTCGAGTAGATCAAAACCCGAATCTTCCAGCAACGCTTCAACCTTCTGCTTGTTAATGATGAGCGAGCGCCCCGCACCACCGAGGATACCATCACGACGCAGACTATTGATGAGTGAACTCACCGTACTTCGATTTAATCCAGACAAATTAGCAAGGTCTTCCTGTGTGATAATATCGTTGAGCACAAACTCGTTCTGATAGGTACAGCAATAGCGACGGGCTATGCTCAACAGGGTGCCGAGTAAGCGTGACTGTGCATCTGCGGTGAGTAGAGCGTGCATTCGTGCTATGATTTCACGCTGTTCATCGACGAGATGACGAATGAGGTTCATGCCAATTGCAGGATAATCGTGGATAAGCGTTTGTAAATCACGCTCATTTAAGCGATAGACCACCACATCATCCAGTGCGAGTGCTTGTCCGATGCGATGTTTGTACTTCCCGAGGAACAATTCGCCGAAAATATCACCCGATTCAAACATATCAAGAATACGCTCGTTACCATCAATAGTGATGTAAGAAATCTTGACCAATCCAGACTCAAGGATAAAGAGTGAGTCGGCGGGGTCACCGGTGTTAAACAAATATTCACCTTTAGTATATTTTGCGCGTCGAATCGATTTGGTTGCGTTATTAATATCTTCTAGGGGGACATTATCAAAAATATCTAATTCTGGTCGTTCATTCACGTTTACCACACGCGGAGTTCCTCAAACCTGCTTTCCTATTACATAACGAATAACGCTTATTTCTTAAAATTTACTTACAGGCTGATTACGAAGTTGATGCCTCGCTTTAGTAATATAAAAATTATTAAAACCATAAAAGTTTGTTTAAGACTAATACACAATTGTATAACTCTCATTTAAAATAGTCCCGTCCTTCGGTATGAATTTGAGAAAAGGAGTTATGGTGACGAATGAGAATCAGGCAACATATGCAATAGATATTGAGGAATTAAAGGCGCAGATTGCACCTGTAGAAATGAATGATGTGATGGCAGAAGCAGGGCGTAAAATCTTGATAACAGATTTTGTGCAGATGCTGGAAAACGAAGCCGGTAGTCGTATTGGTGATGATATTGAGTTCGTACATGATATGCGCGTGGCAACCCGCCGGATGCGAAGTGCATTCCGTCAGTTAGGCGGGTTTTATAAGTCAAAAACTGTGACAGGATTTACTAAAGACCTCAAAAAATTGGCGGTTCGTCTGGGTGATGTGCGGGATTTAGATGTGCTTATCGCTGAGTTGCAGACCTATCAGGATACATTAGAGGGTGACGAACAGAGCGCCTCTGCTAAAGTAATTGAAAAGTTGGATAAAAGACGGAAAAAAGCGCGCAAGAAACTGGTCAAATATCTGGATGGTGACGAGTATATTACGTTTTTGAAGGCGTTTAGTAAATTCCTGACGAAAGAGGGCAAAGGCGCGAAATCTTTCGATGATGATGACGCGACACCCCATCAGGTACGGCATGTTTTACCGTCAATGGTGCATAATTATTTGGCACAGGTGCGTGCCTATGATACGGTTCTCGCAGATGCTGACCATAAAACGCTCCATGAATTACGCAAATCCGGCAAACGATTACGCTACATTGTCGCCTATTTTACCGATGTGCTCGGCAGTCAGGCAGAGCAATATATTGATGAACTTAAAGCAATTCAGGATCATCTAGGACATTTGCAGGATATTGTTGTAGCACAGGATATGCTCCAATCGCTGGTGGATGATGGCATGAAGAAATCACAACGCACTGTCATTAATGATTATATCGCGCATATCAATACAAAACGCCCTGAACTGATCGCTGAATTCCCGGATCTATGGGAACGTTTTAACACGCGCACAGTACAGCAAAAATTGGCGAATGCGTTGCTAGTATTGCGTTGATGTAGTCACATGGTTGATGTGGCTGAACGGGAGGG
>DAOTXB010000031.1:0-3075 GCA_034435575.1 Anaerolineae bacterium | reverse complement strand
TCATCGGCACCGCCTTCTTGCATAGTGTGATGATCCAAGAAAAGCGCGGGATGCTCAAGGTGTGGAATATGTTCCTCATCATCGGCACTTTTAGCGCGGTGATGTTCGGCACCTTCGCCACCCGTAGTGGATTGATCGAAAGTGTACACAGTTTCGCCCGTAGCGAGATTGGTCTGCCGATGTTCTTGTTCTGGGCAGGCATCACAATTGTTTCAATCGCACTCTTATTATGGCGCTGGAATCGTGGTGATTTGCAGGATGAACATCACAATACAGGCGTTCTGAGCCGGGAAACCATGTTTGTACTGAATAATGTGGTCTTCATTGCATTGAGCGTGGCGATCTTCTGGGGTAGTTTTGGCGCACCGATTATCTCTGAACTATTTCTCGACCAAACCATCACACTCGGACCAGATTACTTCATGCAGGTGACCCCGCCATTGTTCGCCATTATGTACATTCTAATGGGCATTGCACCCGTAACCGCATGGGGAGCGACATCGTTTAGTCGTTTAGGGCGCTCGGTGCTCATTCCGGCGGTATTAGCGGTTGTCTTTGTCCTGTTGCTGTTCGTGAGTGGAACAACATTGCCGATTGCATTGATCGCTTATGGCTTGGTGGCGTTCTCTGGTTTTGTCGCGCTGTATGAGATCTATCGTGGCGCACGCGCACGGGTACGCACAAAGGGCGAAAATCCATTAAGCGCAACGGTGGCATTATTCACGCGCAATCGTCGCCGTTACGGGGGCTATATTGTGCACCTTGGTATCGCCATCATAGGCTTAGGGGTGATCGGTAGTACACTTTTTCAGGAACAAACTGAACGCACCATCTCCACCGGAGAAGTTGTACAGATTAATGATGCTTACGCCATGCGTTTTGACCGTTTTGAGGTTCAAGAAGCCTCCGACGGGCGCATCATTGACCGCGCCTATGTGACGGTCCTCAAAAATGGGAACGAAGTCACCCAATTGACCCCGCGTATTGACCAATTCCCGACTATGCCCATGACAATCGCTGGCGCACATAGCACCATCGAAAATGATTTTTATGTGCTATTGCTCGATTGGGATACAACTACGTTTGATACGGCGACCTTCCGCATTTACATTAATCCGTTGATTAATCTGGTGTGGTGGGGTGGTCTTATCTTGATTTTAGGCACGTTCATTAGCGCGTGGCCCAACGAAACGATGCCCGCCCATGTGAGAGATCGCTCACAGGTCACGCCACGCAGGAAACCGGCGGGGGCGACGGCATGATAATCAGGCAACTCATGCATCCAACACGTATCGTGATCTATGTATTTGTGCTGATGCTTTCCGCAGGTGTTTTGAACGCACAGGATGACGGCGACACGGGTACAGGCGAAAATATCGTCACACAGGATGATGTGAATGAGATTGCGTCTGAGATGTTCTGCCCAATTTGTGAAAATGAGCCGTTAGATACCTGCCGAGCGACGACCTGTCAGATGTGGCGGAGTGAAATCCGCGATATGTTGACGCAGGGGATGAGCGAAGATGAAATTATTGGCGATTTTATTGATCGCTTTGGTCAACGTGTGGTCGGTGTGCCGGAGGATGATGGTTTGCGCCTGTTATCATTTATCGCACCGATTGTGGTTGCCATTTTCGCGCTAGTCGTGGGTGTCATGACCTTCTCACGCTGGCAACAAAATCAACGCCCAGAGATGCAAACGGCGGCGACATCGGGTACGGATAATGATGTGGTGGATGATTACCGCGCGCGCTTAGAAGCTGATTTGAACGAATAAGATTCACAGCCTTCTCACCGGGTCGTCATGGAAATCGCAATCAGGCGATGCTACGATGCACGTCTAAACAAACAAAATGAAATCAGTGAGTGACATGTCAATTGAAGGCATTCCAGAATTAGAACAACAACAAAAGGAAAAACGCCCGTCCGGTGGGTTTAGCCTTGGCTCTATTGTGTTGCTGATGGGTGTATTAAGTGTGATTGTGGTGGTCGGGATGCAATTCCTCAATCAGCAAGAATCCCGCCCGACGAGCGGTCCCGCACCAGAATTTACCGTAACCTCCTTCGATGGGGAAACGTTTAGCGTCGAGAGTCAGCGTGAGGCGGGTAATATCACCGTATTAAACTTTTGGGGGAGTTGGTGTGGTCCCTGTCGTGCAGAAGCCCCACGCCTACAACAACTTCACGAAGATTATGTTGATCGCGGAGTGACCGTGCTGGGAGTGACCTATCTTGACGAAGAATCAGACTCACGCGCGTTTATGTCTGAATATGGATTGAGCTTTCCGAGCGCACCTGACCCTGATTTGATTGTGGCAGATCGCTATAATATTACTGGCGCACCGGAGACATTTATCATTGACGAAAATGGCGATGTTGTCGCGTTTTTCCTCGGCGAAATTACAGATCTCGGGATGACACGCTTACGCAATGACCTTGATACGATGTTGGCGGAACAATAAGAGCGAACAACGATGAGTGTAGAAGGCTTAATTGCAGGGGCGATCATTACATTATGCTTTGCGATATGGGTGCTGTTACCCCTATTTCAACGTCATGTTGAAAATGTGGCACCGGATGATGCTGTCGCCCGTCAGCGGGAACGGGTCGATGTCTATTATGCGCGTGTGTTGCGAAATCTGCACGATATTGATGAAGATCATGCGACCGGTAAACTTCGCCCAGAAGATTATGAGGAAGAACGTGAAGCCTGGGTAAAACGTGGGGTCGCCGCGCTTAAAGCGTTGGATAAGCTCGATACAGAGCACCTGCTGACTGATGCAGATGCTGATGATGCGACGATTGACGAAGCCATTGACTCAGCGATAGAATCGGCAATCACTTCTTACCGGACGCAGACGGAAAGCACAGCATCTTGAGGAAAACATCCCTCATCTACAATTTACAGACCAATCGTAGGGGCATGAGGTATCGCGCCCCTCTTTATATCGGGCTTTTACTCCTGCTATTGTTAGCATCGTGCGGGGGATTAGGCGGAGAACCAGAAATTGTACGCACATTCGCCCCGCCCACACCACTCCCTGATGACATCTTACCACCACTAACACCGCCGGA
>DAOTXB010000030.1:0-5153 GCA_034435575.1 Anaerolineae bacterium | reverse complement strand
GCGGTCATATCCAACGCAAACGGGAAGGTATCGTCAAGTTCTAACGCCGTGCGTAATTCAACATTGTCTCCCTTAAGGCTGAGTTCATAAATGGTAACATCACCGGATTCTAACTCATTCAATACGGCAGAATTGCCATCATCCGACCATGAATCTATGCCCCATGTATTTAAGAAAAAGTCTTCCGTACTCGCCTCCGAATCAAGGTTTTGAATGCTGAGGCGTCGCTCCCCTGTACTAAAATCCATATAGGTGAGCCATTGGTCATCCGGCGACACAGACGCAAACAATGGATAGGCGCGGTCTCCACCATGTCGAATATAAGTCCCCGTTGTGAGATTATATTCGTACATGCCACTCTCATCAGTTCCCGCGATGTCGGCGGAAAAATAAATATGCTCACAATCCGGCGACCATGTCACAAATAATCCTTCCCACGACGGCATCACAAAATCCTCCGCAATGCGTACCAACGATTCACCATCATACATGAACAGTCCGATAGCGTCGCCTTCGCTATTGGTCGCGCCTGTGATCGCGGTGACGAGGCGTAAATCCAGCCCTTCAGGGATGGTAACCACAATGTCCGATCCATCATTGAGATCGTCCTCGTCCTGTGCATAAACATTCGTATAGATCAGTAAAATCGTGCAAACAACTATGAATAGACGGATATTTTTCATCGGTATCCTCAATCGATTTATTGTTTCGGGCTTTTGGCATGATGTGAGGCGCAATCATACCCTTAATTATCGTTGGTATTCGCATTCTGGACAATCACCGCTCCGGCGTGACCTCGGGTGTCGCCTCATTCTCAACATCGAGTGCAATATCAGCCGTCACTTCCGGCAGAATTTGTGGTGGCACAACAACTTCATCACTATCCTCCGGTGAGCGTACCACGATCAAGACCACCAGTTCAAGTTGATAATCTTCGCTGGTACTGCTTTCCAGACGTTCCTCAATCACCATCACATCCTCGCCAGTAATCTGCGTTGTAGAACGCACCGTCGCTAGAATACGGGTCGGCGAGGCATCATAAGCTACATCAAATTCAACCAGTTCAGCCGGTTCCAGCGCACTTCGCAATTCCCGCCCGATAATGCCCTGGTCGTTTGCCTGACGGGTCAATTGCATGAGCGCAAAAGCGATGGGCAGTGCAAACACGAGCACAATGACCAGAGAAATAATCGCACGCGAGGTGCGATTCTCTTCAAAATTGCGTGGACTCATACCCAACCAGGCGAACACCACCGCGCCCGATAAAATAATGCTGATGATGTTGGTGGAAAACAGCACCGCCGCCCCAATTGCAAGGCTAGAATCCCCCAGCGCAAAGCCCAGCCCAACAGTACACAACGGTGGCATCAACGCGGCGGCAATCGCGACACCCGCCAGCGCCGCAGGGATGTCCTTACGCGCTGTTGCATAGGCACCGACCACACCACTCGCCACCGCCACCGCCGCATCAAGCAGGGTCGGACTACCGCGTGACAAGAGTTCTGGCGTAATGGTCACATTGGGCAAAATTGTGCCCATCAACCCTGCGAAGATCAACGATAAAATAATCCCGATGACCAGCGATATACTGGAGCGACGCACGAGAATTGGATTACCGACGGTGATTCCGGTTGAAAAGGCGATCAGTGGCGACATAAACGGGGCAACCAGCATCGCACCGATAATAATCGCCGAACTGTTCAGCAATAAGCCCAATGATGCCAGCGTAGCAGACACGCAAATCAGCGTGACGTAATCAATGTTGACCGTCGAATTTTCACGCGCAAGGCGGATAATCTCGGTCTGCTCCACCCGTGTGAGTGCCGGACGGATCCAGCTAAAAATACGACGACGCAAGCGTTCAGCTAAATCATCTGATCCTTCCGAACGAATGACGACGATCACCGGACCTTCCGCATGATTGAGCATTTCCCGCGAAAGATCGCCAAACATCAACCGTTCAAATTCCGTCCGTTTGGTAAACCCAACGATCACCAGATCATCGGCGGTGGTGCGGGTTAAAATCGCCTTCGATGGATTACTTGCAGAGAGCACCGTACGCTTAACCGAGCGATGCCCCGGACATCCATCAAGCGTGCTTTCAATGTACGCCATCCCTTCATATTGAGAACGATAGCGCGGTTGTGCGACCATCGCCTCAATCCGTGCATCTGTCGCTTGTGCGATGCGAATACCGAGTCGTGCCGCCGATTGTGCTTGAATACCTTCATCAATGGGGATCACCACACGCTTAAACACGCTCGACTGGGCGGCGCGATAGAGCAGGACATCACAGGGGGCAGTATGAATCACATTCTCGACAATCGTGCCGAGAATAACATCCCCGCGCGCACTCTGTTGAATCCCCAGAATCAGCAAATCTGCCCCCTGATCACGGGCGGCATCCAAAATACCACGCGCAATACTCGGCGCGGAGACAGTCTCTAGCGTGAGGGCATGCCCGTCTGCGATTAGCGCATCAATAATCGGCTTGAGTTCCTCAATCGCTTTGGCTTCATTCTCCATCGTGCCGGTAGACACAATCAACGCGATTACTTTACCGTTTTCTGGATGGGCGAGGTCTACAGCAAGGTGCAATAAATCCGGCGCAGTCTCAGGATTTGCGATGGGCACAATCGCCACCCGTGCAAAATCCGGGATGGTTTCGGTCTTTCCTTCAGGTTTAGCGGGTAACTTTTTCTTGATGACTTTTGTGTTCGCCTCTGCATATGGGATGTCGTTTTTTTCGTCTGACTTTTCTGACTTTTCTGACATTGGCATGTCTCCGTAGGATTGAGTGTAGGCAACCGGATGTATCCCACACGACCCAAACATAATTCATAATTAGAAGTTACGCGTTCACAGGTTTAAGTTTTCAGTGAGGCACCAGTATCGTTTAATTCTTGGCATGTTGCCATTTTTCGCTGATAATCAACGACTAATGGCTGATTATATTGTGCAAGTGCGTAAGTCCTATATACTATACATCGCTTGATCTTTTCCGCCATGATAGGGTTATGGTACGCAATATACACTCCCGGACTTAGCCACTATCCACCGCCTTGGGGAAACAGACAGCTGTCAATTGTCCCGACAAATATCTGCCCACCAACCTACACAATCTTAAGCCTTATCCTCCATGAAATAATCAAATTCAGCATATACTTATAAAGTATGCGGGTAATGCCATCACTTATAGCTGACATCAACAATGCCCGTTTATCGTTACATCATCAGCCGACCACATTCACCATAATTAGGAATAAGTCACCTATGTCGCATAAATATCGCTTATTTGCTCTCATTTTTATCTTAATCGTTACCTCGCTCATTGCTGGTCAAACCGTTTTACAGGCGAACAACACACCGGAGATTGACTTCGGGTTAGACAATGCTGGTCCCGGTATAGCATGGTCACACGATGACCTCATGACGCGTTTTGAGCAGTTAGAAGCGCGGGATGCACAGCCGGAACTTCGCTTGCAGGGCGACACCACTGCGGAATGGACGGTGCTGGTCTATGTCGCGGCAGATAATGACCTTGAACGCTTCGCACTCGGCGATTTGAACGAGATGGAATTTGTCGGCAGTACCGCACAGATGAACATCATCGCGCAAGTTGACCGCAGTAATCAATACACTACCGATGATGGCGATTGGACAGACACCCGTCGGTATCGTATTGAACGAGATCGCTCGCTGGGGCGGGTGACCTCTCCGGTTATAGAGACAATTGGCGAAACTAATACTGGCGACCCACAAACGCTGGTCGATTTTGTCACGTGGGGTGTGGAAAACTTCCCTGCGGAGCGATATGCACTCATCGTATGGAATCACGGGGGGTCATGGTACGGCGCGGCGACAGATGACTCAGCGGCAGGCGATGAACTGACCTTGCCAGAACTTGACGTTGCTATGCGCGAAATCACCCGCCAAACCGGGGTCGAAAAGTTTGACTTTGTTGGATTTGACGCGTGCTTGATGGGCGCATTTGAAATTTACCAGACACTTTCACCCTATGCCCGTTATGGCATCGCCAGCCCGGAGCTTGTGCCCGGCTTTGGATGGAACTATCTGGATTTTCTGCTAGAACTTTCGCTAAATACACGCATGAATGGTGAGCAATTAGGGCGCAACATCGTCGATACCTTCATGTCGTTCTACAGCGATATTCAGACCAATTACGATGTATTTAGCCTCGGCGTGGTCAACTTACAAAGCGCGTCACTGGTCAATACTGCGCTCAATACATTCTTCCAATTGTATCAGTTAGACCCTGAAGCCGGTCTGGAAGTGGTCGCCAACGCCCGCAACGAAACATTTGTGCATGGTGGTTTTGATGATCCGCAATATGTCGATATTTGGGCGGCGGTTGACCTGTTACAATTTATGGAACTCATACGAGATTCACCGGAATACCCCGCTTTAGCACGGGCGGCATCGCAGGTCGTCGCGGCGATCAACGCTATGGTCACCTATCATCGTGGGAACGGACCTTTTCAAGATACAGGCGGTTTATCTGTCTATTTTCCACGCGCAGTGCGCTTCTATGAAACCAATGGACGGGCACAGCTTTACGAAGAGGAAACCCGCGATGTGATGATTCCATGGCGGGCATTCCTCGACACATTCTACGAAACAGCCGTCGCACGCGGGTTACAACGTCCAGCGGCGGAAGTGCTTGGCGCGTCCGCCAACGACAATAGCGTGCTGGTAGATTTAGGATTAGCGAGCGCAGGCTTTACCGAAGCGGCTTTCTATGTCACGTTCATCGCAGATGATGGCTTACCTATTTTGATCGACTTTGATCGGCTCGGTCTGAGCTTCCAGCAACAGGTCGCATGGGAACCGGTGATTTCGATCATTACCGATGGGGACGAGGACGACGAAAATACAAAAGAAGTGCCTGTTCTACTGATTATTAACCGCGATAATCCCTCTCAGGGGATCGTCAACGGACGCTTTATTCCAGCGAATGGCACGCCAGTTGATGCTCAATTGGTCGTCAGCTTCGACAATAACGCCAGCGATGACGCGCCACAAGTACGCGCCAGCAATGTTGGTCAACTGGGCGAAGGACGCATCACCAGTATGTGGGGCATACGTGAAACCTCCGCTGGGCGGATGCCGTTTGAAATCGCCTTCGATGAGGG
>DAOTXB010000029.1:0-8570 GCA_034435575.1 Anaerolineae bacterium | reverse complement strand
ATATAGTAGGATGCGAGACCGACAGGATAGGTACAGGTTTCTCTACCATTATTGGTGATCGTACCACCAGTTGCCCCATTGATTAGGAAACCAGATAGATCTGCGCGTAGATCATGCACACAACTCGGTGGTGGTGGCGGTGGTGAATAGGTATTGGTGATTGATGTAAACGCGATCTGACCTGCCACAACGGTGACATTACCGCCGCCTGATGCAGACCAATTTGCACCGGGGTCTTGTTCATACACACTATATACACCGGGTACAAGTCCGTCCCAAACAGCCGTGCCACCTTCGCCCACGCCTTGACAATCGGGTGTATTGCCCAGCAGGTCGCTATTGATACAGAACAGGAAGGACGCTGAATCCGGTGTCGCACCGTTCCAATTCACGTTCTTCGTCGCGTGGATACTGCCCAGCGCGAGTTCGTTGGTAACATATACCTCGGCAACACCACCAGCCGGCACCGTGATCGGGTTGATCGGTTGAGTCACATTCCAATCAACACCCGGTAATGTTTCGAGCACGGTATATTCGCCGGGTAACACATCTTCCCAGACATTGGTGCCACCCTCTGCACCGTAGCGGAAGCAATCGCCACTTGGGTACGAGGGTCCTGTGACACAAATTTCAAATTCTACAGCAAGGTTCACATCAGTACCGCGCCAATCGACCAACTTCGTCACTTCAAGGTCACCTGTACGCATTGTATAGGTCATACAAAGTTCATCAATGCCAATATGAGTATCGGGGGAGGTAAATAATGTTTGACTGTTACCATTGTGCCCAAAGTTGAGTTCTGCACTCATCAAATCTGTACCACTGATGGCATAACGACGATTCCCCGGTTGCCCTAGAATAGCATTGTACGCATCGCCTTCTAGAGTTAAATACTCATCCAACATATAGCTGATTCCATCGGATGCGCTGGCATTATTGCTATTGAGTTCCACCGACCATAACGTGGTATTCTGAGGATTCATATCCCCAAAATCATAGACCCGTAATGAAAATTCAGAGACGACGATATTGCTGGCAAAGGTAAATTCATAATCATGTTTCCGGCTAAAATCCCACATGACATAACCGCTTGCACTGTAGTTATTGCCACCGGGAAGACTGTGATATGCTAATGGTTGATCGCCTGATTCCACCACAATTAACGGGCCATTACTGACATCGACTCGTACTAAGCCGTTCAAGAATTGACCGTTAACGTCAAAGTTGCCATTGTTGGCGAACACGTCCGCTAATGAAATACAGGTTTGGGCGGCTTCTGGTTCAGGCGGGAAGTAGATATAATCCAGATAAACCTCAACATTCCCCCCTTCGGTCAGATTTACGACCTCGAAACCGCGCACAACCCACAAACCGCCGGGGTTGGTTGGGGTGATTGTATAGGGATCAATCGCAATCAGGTCTTCATAGACGATCTCGCCACTCATGTCAGTAATCGTCTCGCAGGTTTCGCCATCAAATGAGAATCCATTGATGCAGAACTCAACATTTATAGCTTCAGACCGTGAGACGCTGGTATCCATGCCCGCAATCTGCACATTATAATTGACCGTTAAATTACCGGCTACAGGACCAAGATCAACAATACGAACATCATCAACAACCGCGCCAGTAACTGTAAATGCGCTGGCATCACGTATTTCACCGAGCGCGACCGTAATACTATCTGTGGTGGCAATTTGTTCGATCTCCGCGACTTGCCATGTATTTACCTGTGGTACTTCGCTGAACAACTGATCAAGTCCCCACCAGAAGCCCATCTCGGTTGCATCGGGTGTGCCCGCATAAGCGAAACTAATGCCATAGCGGTGCCCGGGTATAACATCAATCGTTTGGAAGATCGCCGTGTTCTGGAGAGATGCTTGAAATGGGTCGGCACAGCCAGTCATGAATTCAGCAAATTGCTCACCCTCAAACGCAGTGATTGGTGGTTGTGCACTTTGGATTTCCAGCAATGTGAAGGGACAGGCACTGCCTGCCCACTGGTTAAGTGTCCAGCCCGGAATGAGTTCCTCCGGTAAATATTCAAAGATGTTTGTTTGTAAAGGTGGCAGTTCAAAACAACCATTTTCAATTAAGTTATCAGGGTCGTTGACGCAGGACGCGCCTAAATCAACCACGCTAACATCGTCAAAAAGTAACCCGATGGTGTCCGCCATACCCGAGTCTTGGAAATTTAGACGTGTATTTTCTTCAACAGCAATAAATTCAACCGTTTCAACAGTCCAGTCATCCGGTGCTTCAGCCGTAAACAGGTTTTCTTGATACACAGGATCGCCAATTGGCAGTGGATTGGTCACATCACGGGTGATTTCTAGACGTTGCATCTGTGAAGGCATTGATGATCCCGGGATGTCGGGATGAGCGATATATTGAAAACGCAATGCGTAACGATTGCCCGGTATCGTAGGAATCGTTTGTGAAATCGTAATCGGCGCAAAAAGCGAAGGGGCACCATTACAAATACCATGAAATTCAATATATTGGTCGCCCTGTACGGTAGGCACGCTGGACGAAAGTAGTGTCCCCTGAAATTCTAGTAATGCACCTGTTGGGCATCCACTTGTGCCATCCCATCCGGGCACGTTTTCGATGGCAATAAAAGACCCCGTTCCGGGAAGTTCAAAACAGCCATTTACAAGGAGGTTATCAGGTGAGGTGCAGTCAGTGCCTAAGCTTTGTGCCCGTGTGGTGTTACTCGCAGAAACGCTAATAGCTAGCAGGCAGGCTAGCATAAGGCACAATATACCGACAGAGCGGTATTTGCGTATATAGACGGACATGGTAACTCCCTAGTTGCTAAATGTGATGTGCTGTGTGTTTAATCGTTCATCTTGTAATAGGTGTATTTTGATAAAACGTAACATTTATGTTTGTAATTTATAGCATATTACAAACGTTTTATAAAGCAAATTTTAGCTTTTCATCACAAATGTAAATTTTTTTTACATTATTCATAAAGTAACCAGATATGAATCACCGCAGTCAGACCGTTGCAGATACACGGTTTTCGCCGTAAGATCAACTCAAATTGACCGGATAACAGATGATTAAAGGACTCAATAACGCATGGTGCAGACACCTTCTGAAGATAGTCGCGCTCTATACCCGATGCTGCTAAACGCTACGTTACACGTTAAAGTTTGGGGTGGACGAAAACTCGATTCTGCGATGAATAAATATTTACCAACAGCCGACCCTTATGGTGAATCATGGGAATTGCACGATACTTCAACGGTGACTAACGGTGCACTTGTGGGTAAAACTCTTGGCGATGTATTGGCACAATATGGTACCGCCCTAGTCGGTGAGGGGAATGACCCTGCTGAAGGCTTTCCATTATTAGCAAAAATTCTGGATGCGACGGATTGGCTATCGATTCAAGTACATCCCGACGATGCACAGGCGGCGCAATTAGAAGGACAATCGCGTGGCAAAACTGAAGCGTGGATAATTCTTGCGGCGGATGTTGGTGCTAAACTGGTGATTGGTGTGGAGCCGGGCACAAGCCGAGAGTCCATGGTGAATGCGATCAAGGATAACAATCTTGAAGATCACATCGTGATAGCGGATGTCGTGGCGGGTGATGTGTTATATATCCCTGCCGGTACAGTTCACGCCATTGGTCCCGGAATTTTGTTGTATGAGATTCAGCAATCTTCCAATACGACCTATCGCCTCTATGATTGGGGACGAATGGGTTTAGACGGTAACCCGCGTGATCTACACATTGAAAAAGGGGTACAGGTTGCCAATATAGAGACCGTGCCAAAGATTACCCATACCGCTAATGACACGTCCGATACGGTAACGATGGTTTCTGGAGAATTCTTCACCACAGTGTTACATCGATTAAACGACTCCACACCGCTAAAGCTCGATTCTGCGGGGCAGTTCCATACGTTGACCTGCATTCGTGGACTTGCAGAAGTTACACATAACGCCGTAAATACCATGTTTGGTAAAGGACAAACGGTGCTTATCCCCGCGAGCCTGGGCAATTATTCGCTGACGGGTGATGCTGATGTCTTACGCTCATGGCAGGGCGATTCCTAGGTGTGTTAAACTACGTTTTGAAACCAAAAAGCGATAGAAAGATTGCGCTATGTCGGGTGATGATCCCCGTGAAAATGAAAATCTCGATAATCAAAATAATGAAAACGAACAGCCCGAGCCGGCGGCATCGGTAGTTTTTACGGAAATGATGCGTCGCGCCGCTACTGCGGTACAAGCGACATTTGACCCGGCGTCTAAGGATGATGCTTTAGAACCGACTGTTGAAGAAAACGAAGACGGCACATTGGCGCACCAAGACCCGCCCTTACGCTCACCGGATGAATTACGGCATGATGCCGCGATGGAACAACAACGTTTGCATCGGGTACAGCGTCGCCGTGAGCGTCGTCGGCAAAACACGGTTGGCGTGTTCGGTGGCATTTTGCGCTCGGTGCTGGTCATTGGCATTTCTGGCATGTTGATGGCGACAATTTTGAGCCTGTGGACAGACCCCGAATCACTTGACCCTGAGGTGCGATCCAGCATCGGGCTCCGCGTCGCGGCAGAATCCGGTGGGCAACCGGCGCTGGTCGCCTCGCCAACGGTGCGCGTTACGCCAAATTATGTCCGGCGTGTGGGGGTAATTTCCGGTCATAGCGGGATTTTCATGAACGGGGATGAACCCGTTAATGACCCCGGCGCGGTCTGTTATGGTCCAAATGGCGAGGTCTTGCTCACGGAGCAGGAAATCAACTTTGCTGTTTCAGAGCTTGTCGTCAATGCCCTGAGAAGTCGTGGCTATACTGTTGACCTGATGGAAGAATTTGACGAACGGCTTGAGGGTTATCAAGCAACCGCGCTTATCAGTATCCACGCTAACGATTGTTCAGAATATCGTAATGTGGATGGATCGCTTGTCTCTGCATTTTTAGTATCGCAAGCACAAGACCGTCCAGAAGGCGGGCAAGATTCACGGCTACGCGAATGTGTCGCCAATGAATACGGCAATATTACCAATCTTGAGCGACGTTTCTCCCTCACCCGCGATATGCAAGATTATCATATCTTCCGCGAGATTGATGTGCGAACACCCGGTGTGATTATCGAAATCGGGTTTATGCTGGGCGACCAGAATTTATTGGTGAATCAACCTGATCTCGTCGCACAGGGGGTAATCAACGGATTATTATGCTTCTTAGAGGGTGAAATGTTGACCGTACCCAATGCAACCGCGATACCATCCGATGCAATCGGCACAGAACCAACCGCCACGCCTATGCCGTAATGCACTCATGTCCGTCGTTGACTACACCAATAAATTAAAAATGCCGGTGGTTATGTGTACACACCTTGTGCGTAGAAATCCGGCATTTATGTGATGATGATTTGTGTGGGATGCTCTGCAAGTGATTGTAATGATACCTAAAGTGTACGAAGCCAGTTAACCGGTTCGACATCGCTGACGACCACATGGGTTACGGTATCTTCTACACCATCAATATCCTCTAACCCGCGCACAATGGTTTGACCAAGTGCCACAGAGTTATCTGTACGGATAAGTGCGAACAGGTCATGTGAACCGGTGATCGCTGTCACCAACCCGACATGCTCCATTTGCTTAATATCTTCCATCGTTTTGAGTGTCTTCCCCGGTCTCACTTTGATCAACACTACAGCGTAAACAAACATCGAAATCCCTTCAGGATACAAATTAAAGAATAGACGGTGCATGATGACAGGTGTATTGCACCAGATAATTTTGCTTTTACAGGCACAATTATGCCGTTTACCAGTCATGAATTCCACTAGTCAGACCGAATAGTGAATAAACACCCATTTCGTAAGCGCAATCATTACGTGCTTCAAACCGTGCTGTTACAAGTTGGAAGAATTTATAAATTTATCCTGAAAAGCGTATATTTTAGTATACATCGGAGTATTACGTAATATAATGTAATTATTGTCAACTTGTTCGCTGGATGTTAATAGTCATGGAATTTATTCAAATGCCGATGGAGTCAGTTTGGGAGAACGACCAACGATCAATTTTGCACACGATGTACAGTGGAATCTGGACGTGGTCAGAACTGCATCATCACAATAGAACAGTCGTTGAACCCTTATTACAAGCCTCTGCTTCACCCGTTGCGATGATCTTAAATATGTCAGAAGCCTTCTGGGTTATGCCGGGGTCAGTGTTACAGAACCTAAAACGGTCTATTCTCAATTATGCCCACTACGATATCGACATTATTGTGTTCGTCTCAGAATTAGATGGCGTACGCGCACTCATGGAAACCGTCCATCGCCGTTTTGGTGCGAAAGATCGCATTTATCTGGTTGCGCGTACTAGCGAAGAGGCAAAAGAGATTATTCATCAATACCGCGTCGGTGTATAGCGTGATGATCTAGGATTTACTCTTTCGTCGTGCCGCACCCGGACGTAGGCGCATATCACTAACTTTTTCCGGGAAGCGCGCACCAACGCCATCATAGACTGACCAGATATAGTCCATGTCAGCTTCAATATCACCGGTGACATAGAACAGCGCATCGGTGATGTCAATAACCTTACGTTTGTAGTCTAGCCGTGCCATAAACATAGGGACATTGGCATCCAACGCAATCCAATAAAAACCCGTTTTCCAATGGTCAGACTTTTTGCGTGTGCCTTCCGGTGCGATGACCAACGCCATTTTGTCGCGCTGACGAAATGCCTCCACCGCTTGATCGACAACATTATGGCTCGCTTTACGGTCAATCGGTACCGCGCCGATCTTCCGTAAGAACCACCCATGAGGCGGGCGCACTAATTCCGACTTGACCATCCAATCTAGCCGAACGCGCAATGCCCAACCGGTCATGATGAGCATAAATCCATCACGATTGGCGGTGTGCGGTCCGGCGACCACAATAAATTTGTCAACATCCGGCACAAAGCCAGAAATTCGCCAGCCTAAAATGAAGATCATAAAACGCGCAAACCAGTGGAAGATTAACGGAATCTCTGGTTTACGTAAATTGCCGCCATCAGGCGCTGTTTGTTCAAGTATGGTGTGATCGCTCATGAGGATGCCAGCGCCGTAACGAGGATCGGTGCATCATTAGTAATGACGACCGTGTGCTCATGTTGGGCGACGAGGCTACCATCGGTTGTACGGAGTGTCCATCCATCTGGATCAGTTTTTACATGAATTGCACCCGTTGTCAAAAATGGTTCTAATGTGACCACTGTTCCTGCCTTAAAGCGTTGATTCGCACGTCGATTGTAATGATGCGGTACCGATGGCTTTTCGTGGATGTGTCGCCCCACGCCATGTCCGCCAAGTTCACGGATCACCTGATACCCCTTCTTTTTGGCATAGGCTTCTACGGCTTTGCCCACTTCATAAATACGATTTCCCGCTTTTGCATGTTTAATGGCGATGTCTAATGCCTCGCGTGATGCCGCAAGCAGTGCCTGTTTATCGTCATCATAGGGGGGTACCTGTATACTACGCCCACTATCTGCCCAATAGCCCTTTAACTCTGCGGAAACATCTACATTGACAAGATCACCCGCCTCGATCACGCGATCACCGGGGATACCGTGTGCGGCTTCGTCATTGACGCTGATGCAGGTATACCCGGGGTATTTATATGCCAGAATTGGTGCAGAACGCGCCCCGTGTTTGGTCAAAAATGCCGCGCCAATATCGTCTAGCGCTTTGGTCGTCATACCGGGTTCGATATGATCAATCATGTGTTGAATGGTCTCGGCGACAATCTTCCCGATTTTCATCAAACCAAGCAGATCATTTTGATTTTCGATGGTCATTGTCAATTAGCCTCCATTAAGGCTTGAGCTTTTGTGGTGTGTAACAACGGAATATACTCTAAATTTGTGCAAATTAAAATATTTGCTTGCGACAAAACGGCGCATATCGGTCATGTTGTGGCGATTTTGGTCAAGTTTGGTCACACTTGGGCGTATAGATTTTACACACAATTTGACTGGATTTGTGATGACCATACACACGCTACTACCCGATACTGATACTCTGCATGGAGATTTTTCACCTGACCGAGCGCCCGTTTTGCGTATCAAGAGTGGTGATAGTATCGAAGCAAAAACACTTGACGCTGGTTGGGGAGTAGAAGCCCCAAATTTGCAGGGTACACAACGCCAACGACACCCCGCCTTTGATATGCAGATTATGCGCGGACACGCCATGCTGGGACCGGTGTGGATAGACGGCGCTCAAGCGGGCATGACACTCAAAATAACCTTTGATGAGATTGTCCCCGGTGATTTTGGCTTTACCTACAGTGGTGGATTCGATCATCGTGTGCATCGCAATCTCGGCTTTGTTGAAGATGATGAGTTGCTGACCCTTTGGACATTAGACGCAGAGACGATGATGGGCATCAACCAGCATGGTCAGCGCATTCGCCTGAAGCCGTTTCTGGGGAATATCGGGATGCCTCCGCCGGAAACTGGTAATCATTCCACCGCGCCCCCGTATCGCTGGGGTGGCAATTTGGACTGTAAAGACCTTGTCGCTGGCACACAATCG
>DAOTXB010000028.1:0-3078 GCA_034435575.1 Anaerolineae bacterium | reverse complement strand
CCGGATGAATACGCGGTGCTAGTGCGGAACTTTCTTAACAGCGCAGACGTGGGTTATAAAGCGATTGATGGCGTGATTATTAGTTGTGTGGTGCCTCCGTTGACTATGACATTTACCGATCTTGTCCGGCGTTATTTTAATACAGAGCCGGTGGTCGTCAGCAATTATATCAAAACAGGTGTGACAATTAATATCGACCAACCAGATCAATCCGGCGCGGATCGTATCGCCAATGCGTCGGCGATTGTCAACCTATACGACGGCGGTCCGGCGGTGGTCGTCGATTTCGGCACATCGACCAACTTCGATGTGGTTTCCGCAGATAATGAATACATCGGAGGCGCGCTGGCACCCGGCATCGGTGTGGCGCATGATGCGTTGGTGAGCAGGGCGGCGAAGTTGCACAAAGTTGAGCTGGTTCCGCCACCATCGGCTATCGGGCGCAATACCATCCACGCGATGCAGTCAGGTATTTTCTGGGGTTATGTTTCACTGGTCGAAGGGGTTATCACGCGCATTATAGCTGAGCTTGATCCTGAAAAGACTCAAGTGATCGCCACAGGTGGGTTAGCGGTACATTTTGATCAACACACAGATGTGATCGATAGGATTATCCCTAACCTGACGCTGGATGGATTACGCGTGATGTATGGTTTAAACAAGTGATGATGGGAAGATTGATATGGGTAATGACCTTCCACAAAGTGCCGAAGATACGCTTGTTTGGTCATGGGAGCATTTTGCGCTATATGCTGAGAGCTTGCTCAAACAAAACCTGACTAACTCAACGATTTTCGCCTGGTTGCAATCATGGTCTGATCTTATAGACCTGATTAATGAAACTAGTAATCGCCTCTGGATTTCCACCACGCAAGATACGGCTGATGAACAGGCACGGGCACAGTATCAACACTATCTTGAAAACGTCAAACCACGCTGGCAAAAGGTCAATGATGCGCTTCGTCGTAAATTTTTGGCGTGTGGCATTGTACCAGATTCCATGACACTTCCCGTTCGTAAGCTCCGTGCAGATGATGCGTTGTTCAAGGACAAAAACACACCACTATTGCAGATTGAAGATCAGATCGAAGGCGCATATATGCGTTTGCTTGGCGCACAGACTGTGGAATGGGCGGGCGAAATTATACCGCTTTCGCGTTTGAGCCGAGATCTGCAATCTGCCAACCGTGAACTGCGTGAACGCGCATGGCGGATGAAGTTGACGCGTCAATTAGCAGATCGTGACGCGCTCACTGATCTGTGGCAACGGGCATTGCATAATCGGAATCAAATTGCGCTCAATGCGGGGTTTAGTGACTATCGTGCGTATATCTGGCAAGTCAAGTACCGTTTTGATTATACGCCGGATGATGCTGTACGCTTGTGCGACAACATCCAGCGTGTATTTGTACCGCTTGCAGAAAAAATCTATGCTCACAAACGTGCGATTTTGAATGTGCCCGACTTACGACCATGGGATTTGTCAGTTGATAATTTGCAACATGCGCTCCCTAAACCGTTTGAAGACATGCCGGATTTCATCAATAAATTATCACGCGGATTTCATACGTTTGATGTGCAGTTTGGAGAATGGTTTGATCTATTGCGTGACGAAAATTTGCTCGACCTAAATCCACGCACCAACAAAATCTCGGATTATATGAGTGAACTTCGGCGTATCAAACGTCCTTTTGTGTCTGTAAACGCTACACCTACGCGCGGTGGTGTGCGTAAAACTTTGCATGAATTGGGTCATGCTTTTCATGCACTTGCTTATTATCAGCAACCGTTGTTTCATCAACGCGAAGTTCCGGTGGAATTTAAAGAAATAGCCGCTATGAGTATGGAATTATTGCCTTTACACGCGTTGACCGATATTTGCTTTAAAGCGGAAGACCATGACCGCATAGTCAGCCAACAGCTCTTGATGATGATCGATATCTGGCTGATTGTCGCGATGGTCGAGCGTTTTCAGCATTGGGCATATTCGCATGTTGATGAGGCGAGTGACCCGAAAATTTGTGATGCACAATGGCTGGCAATTGAGAAACGTTTTCGACCCTATATCAATCGTGACGGATTGAAAAACATTTTGCAAAGTGGGTGGAGCCGTTGGGAGCATATTATGATTTTGCCATTTTATGCGATTGAATATGCAATGGCGCAACTGGGTGCTCTACAGCTTTATCAGCAGTATCTTGCGCATCCACAGCAAACCCTGTCCGCCTACAAACACGTGCTTTCTCTGGGTGGCACGGTAACGTTACCTGAGCTATATGCAACTGCTGGTATACCTTTCGCATTTGATCAGAATGCCCTTGAGCAAAGCGCTAGTTTTATCGATGGTAAACTCGGGATAGCATAAAGCAACGCCCCACATAATTCACAGATTGTTTGGTTTAAACAAGTGATGAGACATCCACAGCTCATCCCGTGCTCTGTGCTATAATGCGCGATATTTGTTATTCATACTCGTTGGTCAAATATGCGCTCAACATCTACCCTCAAAGCTGAACCCTCACCGACCCCAGAACTTGATAAAACCCGTGCGCGTCAACGTGGTCCGGCGGTATTAGTCGGTCTATCGGTTGTGCTTGGCGTTGTATTTTTGCTTGGTATTGGCATCGGCGCGGTTACGATAAATCCTGATCAAGCGGTTGCTATTTTTTTGAACGAATTCGGCATCGACACTGGAATCGAATTTGAACAACGGCAACAGGCAGTCTTGATGGTGATTCGCCTGCCTCGCGTGGTGTTAGGCTTATTGGTCGGTGCATCGTTGGCGGTCAGTGGCGCGGCGATTCAAGGGCTTTTCCGTAATCCACTGGCAGACCCCGGTTTGATCGGGATTTCTGGCGGAGCGGCGTTTAGCGCGGCAGTCATGATCGTACTCGGCAATAGTGTTTTGAGTGGCGTGGAAGCAATACTCGGTGGCTTCTCGATCCCGTTTGCGGCATTTCTGGGCGGGGTCGTGACGACATTTGTTATTTATCGGATTGCGACGGTTGGCGGGCGTACGGACATTGCGACGATGTTGCTTGCCGGAATTGCCATTAATGCGCTGAGTGTCGCCGGAGT
>DAOTXB010000027.1:0-4637 GCA_034435575.1 Anaerolineae bacterium | reverse complement strand
TTGAAATTATTTATCTGCCCTTCCAAGCACCTAATGCCAATGCTTTTGCCGAACGATGGGTTCGGACTATTCGCGAAGAATGCCTCGATAAACTTTTCAGCCACCTGATTTCACTCGACTATCGAATTTTATATGTCTACTTTACTTCAAATTGCGACGATGTATTTGAAGTAATTAGGTCCGATTTCAATAGGCCCTTTCGTAGTGAGATATGGTTCAACTGCCCGTTGTAAGGCTGATTTTAGTTTATCTGCACCGACTACTCGTATAATGCTTTGCGACGGACCTGCGGCAACATTTCCTCGCCAAAAGGTTTCAAAATCAGGATACTCAAATGGGCAATCAACATGATTGACATCTATAACGTTTAGTCCAGCTTCTTCAACCAATGTTTCCAGTATGCCATGTGCGGATAGAGCAAAAGGTCCGCCACCCTTAGGAGATTCAGGTAATGTTCCAGCCATAGCTTTGAAAATATGTCGAAACTCAACTTTCTCAGCTTCTGCAAATAAGCCAATAACAACGCGACCATTTGCTTTACATACTCGTCTTAGTTCACGGAGTGCAGTTACCGTATCTTCAGCATATTGTAACGAATTAGGAGCAATAACCGCATCAAATTGATTGTCAGCATAAGGTAATTCTTGTATGTCACCTACCCTGAAATCGCCTTCTGGTACTCTTTCACGGGCTACTTTGATCAAGCCTTCCGCAGCATCTAGACCACTTACCTGTGCGCCACGCTCCGATGCAAGCATACTTGCGCTACCGCCACCACAACCTGCATCAAGTAAATTTGTAAATTTGCCAACATTTGCGACGTTTAACATTGCTTCGAAGAGGGGATCATGCATGGGTTCTTGGAATAATGCCCAGTCAGATGCTGCTACACTCCATAAATCACCCTGAGTTTTCGCTGTACCCATTTTGATTTCTCCTGTCGATAATCAATAGGTTTTGGACGGATTACCGATCCTACTACCAAAGTGAGTCTGATTAGAAATCCAGAATGTCGAATGCAATCGCAAGATGATCAATACCATCAACGACCATACGACCATGTTGATCCAGAAGTGTACAACGGGAATTGACCAGTCAGTTGCGATACCAATCAATCCTGGAGGTAGCGTTCTATTTATTTGATACATCGGATCACGCATGTATTGCACCATACGGACAATATGCTCTAGTGCATGATACCCCTGACCAATCACCAAAAGTATGAATAGTGGCATTGCACTTTTGATAATTGTCAGATTTGTCCTTTCGCTTAGGCGGCGATAGCCCCACCATAGCGCGATAATACCGAGTTCTAGTGTTACGTTGTAGACGAAGTGTACCCACTCGAAATTGAACTGTTCTCCGAGCAGACCATTTGCATCTACAGTTGGCAATCCTAACACATATATCTGGAGCATCTGTGTCACATGTTCGGCATGATGCGCTGTTTGCACGAGAAAGGCAAGCGCAAAAAGTGCAAACATATTTCGTGGTGTGATGAACTTTGTGTAGTTCATGAGTCCGTACCTTATGGATAATTTGATATCTTTTGTGTTACATTTATGTCAGTTTGGAGGCAATCGTGTTTAGCTTCTTTCCACAGTCACTGAACATCGACCGCCTCCGCTTCCATTTTCTTATGGCTGGAATATTGCCAGCTGTATACCTCGGCATGTATTCGGACCAGGTTCACCATCGTTGTGTCCAACTTCTGGATATGGTGGTGGAACACTTTCATCGGTACAGCCACCGCGAACCGTATTTAGCATTGTACCTGCCATCTCAGGGATCAATTCACCATGGTCTTGAACTGTAAGGTGGATTTCTGCGCCCATAGGATTGGTCAAACCGTTCCCAAACCAGCCTTCACCTTCTGGTGATTCACCAACTGCAATAAATGTCGTGAATTCCATGATGGCTTCATCCGTGTACAGTAAGTTGTCGCCCTGTAGCATTTCTGATTGCACAACATCTGGATTACCAAGCACATCTGGCCCACATGGACTATTGGTGCAGGCTTCAGGATTATTGACAATCGCTACCCACAACGTATAAGGATGATTAACTTCAAGATTCTGAGTTTTAAATCGAACAGCAATTCCTTCCTCAGTACGGATCAGAGTCGCAGTCGCACCGTCAATTTCGACCATATCACCTTGCGAAAAATGTGTCGTGACTTGAGCAGTGCTTACTTCAGCCGTTATTTCCATCGTCTCCTGTGCAACAACACTCATTGCGAAGAGCATGAGTAAGGCACATAAGACAACTAGTAAACGTTTGTATTGCATGTTAATTCTCCTAAGCTATTTGATTGATATTTAGCGGCAATCATGTTGCGTTTCATCTTGCGCCATTCATGCCGCTTGTACTTAGTGTAGGTGAAATCAAGTTGCCTGTGGGGATATTACCAACTTTTTACCACCCCCTTGATTTATAGGGTTCGGTAACCCAAATCAAGGGAGCGTTGTAGTACTAAGAATCCATTGGTTCGTATGCGGGGAAAACCGATATTTGAACATCTTGACATGGCGAACGATCAGTTGGATCAGGACAAGCCCCCCACGCCGTCATGAGTTGTTCGTTCAGTAATTCTGGAATGATCGGACCATGGGTGCGAATAATAAGATGCACTTCCGATCCCATCGAATCAAGTAGGGCAGGTCCAAAACTAACATCGTCTGTCGTATCACCAATTGGTAAATGTGCTCTAAACACAGATGTGCCATCATAGTAACCAATGTTACCCGTTGCCCTAAAGCTACTGACCTGTGTCATTTCGCGCCCTGCAATATTAGGCTGACGCAACCCGTCATCGGTCAGGATGAATTCGCCATCTTCCATAAGAAAAACATCATCGGGACCACAAGCATCATCTGAGCAGTTTTCTGGATTATTAAAGATAACCCACCAAACTGTGTAAACATGATCGGGTTCGAGTCCGGTTGTTTCCATTGTCATACTGAGTCCGTGATGCATCCGCACCAACACTGCTTCGGCATCTTCGACAACCAAATCTGTGCCGTTCCAGAGTACGTTTTGTACAGCAACAATTGGTTCATCTCCCATATCTGAATCCTGTGCGATGCTGGTTCCAGATAGAGCAATTAGAGTAACCATGACCACCACTTGAATCCACCGTTTAGTATGTACTTTCATTTCAATTTCTCCTTAAAATAGATTGTTTAACTTTCAGCAATGCTAATCACATCGCATATTTCATAATCATCATTGATCTGATATAGATCACGTTCTTCGAGCGAGAGATCTAGCACAATTTTTTCGCAGGCAAGGTCTATAACGTCATCTAATTGACTACGCCACATATATGCGCCACTCTGATCGCCTGTGACAAGATAACGAGCATCTTCAGGAACAAAGAGTGTTGATAGGGGGCTCTCGTGCCCGACAAATTGACGCATGATCTCCCCACTCGCGGCATCCCACATGCGGGCAGTACCATCGCGGCTACCTGTGATAACGGCTTGCCCATCTTGCGAAAAAGCAACTGCTTCAATCACGCCCGTGTGCCCGATAAATTGCTGGATTATTTCACCAGTTTGTATATCCCAAAGTTGTGCGGTGTTGTCGTCGCAACCAGTTAGCAGATATTGTCCACCTGGCGACAACGCTAAACTTAGTACCCGTCCGTCTTTGCCACCAAATCGCCGTATTTCATCGCCAGATTCTGTGTCCCATGCAATGACGACACCTTCATCGTCGGCTGTCACTGCGAAACGATTGTCATCAGCAATTGCTACATCCGTTACCGGTGCATTGTGTCCTTCGAACCGTATCACGGGCGTTTCCGCCTCTACTGACCAGAATATCGCGGTATTATCAGCACTACCGGTGATGAAATTTTGGCCGGACGCAGTAAATTTGATACTACTAATCACTGAATCATGTCCATCATAATCTCGTATCAAAGTCCCTGTCCCGGTGTCCCACAGCGCGATTTGGTGACTTTCCGTTCCAGTGACGATGTATTGCTGGCTATTTGAAATGGTTGCTGCCGTAACAAATTCATCACGCACAAGTACAAACTGGCTTATAATATTTCGTCGGGTGGTGTTCCAAATTCTGTAAACCCCATTGCTCGAAACCGTCATCAAAACCTCGTTGTCCGCAGATAATGCAACTGCACGTATGGTTGTGGAATGTGCAGTATCTAATCCTCGCAGAAAAATACCCGGCTCGGTCTCATCCCGTACGACCCACAATCTTGGTACACTATCGAGCGAGCCACTGATTAGGTAGTTTCCATCGGGAGAGAAATTAATAACGGTTACGCCGCTTGTATGACCTTCTAGTTGTCTGATCAGTTGCTCACTACCCGCATCCCATAGAAATAGTCCAAATTCCGAAGGCCCGGATGTGGCAATCGTGCGACCATCAGGTGAGTAAGCGACGTTCTGAATACCTGCTCTATGACCAATTAGTAGACCAACTTCATCACCAGTCCCGACATCCCAGATGCGAGCTGTCTGATCGAGACTCGCCGATACAAGGCGACGACCATCAGGCGAGAAGTCAACATCCCAAACACCCGCAGCATGTCCTTCAAAGCGTCGAATTTCTTCACCCGTTTGCATATTCCACAGCCTCACGGTGCGATCTTGACTGGGTGTTGCCAGCAC
>DAOTXB010000026.1:0-2059 GCA_034435575.1 Anaerolineae bacterium | reverse complement strand
CCCTAAACAACATAATGAACACTTATGCATTTTTGCGTCTATGCTAAATCTATCGACAGCAGAGAAAAGGAGCGTATTTGATGACAATACAGGGGATTCATCATGTGCAAATTACGGTTCCGGAAGGGCAAGAGAACACAGCACGGGCGTTTTATTGTGATCTGCTGGGCTTAACCGAAATCCCGAAGCCGGATGCGTTGCGCGGGCGTGGTGGATTATGGTTACAGGTGGGGGCACAGGAGGTTCACGTTGGCACAGAAGACGGTGTGAATCGACGAGCAACCAAAGCTCATATCGCCTATGAGGTGGATGCACTCACACCGTGGCGCACACGACTGAATAATGCCGGAATCGAGGTCATCGACTCAATCCCCATAGCGGGTTATGATCGCATTGAATGTCGTGATCCCTTCGGCAATCGTGTGGAAATTAACCAAAGGCTAAAACAATGACACATTTATTGCAGGAACAAATGGCTTATTATCGCGCACGGGCACAAGAATACGACGAGTGGTTTTACCGTCATGGGCGCTATAATCGTGGCGAAGAGGACAACACCGACTGGTTCGCGGAAGTTGAGGCTGTACGCAATGCGCTACACCAACCGGAGCGCGTCAAGTCTGCACTAGAGCTAGCCAGCGGTACCGGTATCTGGACAACCGAACTCCTCAAACAGGCGACCCACATCACATTGGTAGATGCCTCGGAAGAAATGCACCATGTCAACCGGAGCAAACACCCTAACGCGACCAATCTTGATTTTCAACAGGCGGATTTGTTCACATGGGAGCCGACCACAACCTATGATCTGGTCTTCTTCGGCTTCTGGTTCTCTCATGTGCCAATAGACCGTGTCGATGCGTTCCTGCAAAAAGTACATCGTGCGCTCAAACCGGATGGTAGGCTGTTCATGGTGGATTCGTACTACAATAAAGATTTACACGGTGTCCACGACACACAGCCAGATTTAGAAAACCACACGCACAAGCGCACACTTAATGATGGGCGTGAGTTCGAGATTGTCAAAATCTACTATACAACTGATCAACTTGCACAGGTGCTACACAAAAACGGCTTTACTCCCACCGTTAAGCACTCACCCAACATCATCTATGCAGAGGCGAGGAAAACAGAACAATGACCGACTCAAAAAAACTTTCACAGGAACGGTATAGCCAACTAACAGAGGGCTATGTCAAAAGCGAAACCCACGCCAAGGGCTATGATCTTGACCGTTTATTTGAACTTGCTGACCCGCAACCGGAGTGGTCGGTGCTGGATGTGGCGACGGGTGGCGGGCATACCGCGCTCAAGATTGCACCAGCCGTTAAGCAGATGACCGTCACCGACCTCACCCCGGAAATGTTGGCGGCGGCAGAGGCACATCTGACCGAAAAGGGGATCACGAACGCCGTTTATCGCGTTGCCGATGCCGAAAATCTCCCCTTAGAGGACAACACCTTTGACCTTGTCACCTGTCGTATCGCTCCACATCATTTCCCGGATGCGTTCAAATTTGTACAGGAATGTGAGCGCGTGTTGCAGCCCGGCGGTGTGCTCATCGTGCAAGATCATGTGTTGCCAGATGACGAAGACGCCGCCCGTTATGTCGATGCGTTTGAGAAATTGCGTGATCCATCGCACCATCGCGCGTTTGCAGAATATGAATGGCGCGGGATATTTCTTGATGCAGGTCTAGTTATCGACCACACCGAACAATTGACGAAACGGCACCCGTTTATCCAATGGGCACAACGTCAAAATTGCTCACCGAAGACGATCACACGCTTAACCGTTCTGCTCAAGCAAGCGCCCGCTCCCGCCGCTGAATGGATGGAAGCACACGCCATCGGCACGGAAGACGCGAGTTTTGTCAATCATCACATCATCATCAAAGGGCATAAACCCGCGTAACACCTACGGATATGAGCGCTATTTTCGAGGTCATGGGCATGACACTGCTGTGACCTTGTTTTGGTGTTTATCCGGTAAAGATATTGGCGATAATCGGCGCAATCAACCATAGATTGATCCCCGGTACGAACAGGAATAACGATAA
>DAOTXB010000025.1:0-4936 GCA_034435575.1 Anaerolineae bacterium | reverse complement strand
GCTGATCCTAATTGATCGACAGGTACCGTGACGGACGATGTGCCATAGGCATAGGCTTGATACCCGAAACGGGCATAATAGCGCGGATGACCGAGTAGGTAGCTCAGTGCATAGCCCTTGTCCATCGCAATTTGATGTCCTGCTTTAATCAGCGTAGACCCGACCCCCTGTCGTTGAAACGTGGGATCAACCGCCGCCGGTGCGAGATTGATCGCCTGCACATCTTCCCCGAACAGACGAACGACCTGTGGCGAGAACAGCACATGCCCGACAATCTGATCGTCGACCTCCGCCACCAGCGACAGTTCCGGGTCAAACACCTTACGATGGCGGTGCATGGCGATGATGAGGGCTTCGTCAGGGCGATTGCTGAATGCCCGCGCATTAATCATGGCGATTTCGGCATAATCTTGCGGTGTTTCCGGGCGAATGTTCATGGTGTGTGTGTATCCTCGTTTTGTGGTGATAGGGGTCTTGCAACGCCTCTATTATACCGTCATAATGTCCCTACAGGAATCAAGCGTCACTTATTGCCGGATTGTTGCCGCCGCCGCACAATAAAAATCGGCGGGAAGGCGTGGGGCTAGCTGTTAGCTGTTAGCTGTTAGCTGTTAGCTGTTAGCTGTTAGCGAAGCATAACCGATAAATATGCACACGGGTGAACATTCGGGTTAGGGTTTGCAAATGTGGGGGGAGTGCCGATGAGCAAGAAATCACTTGGCTGAGGAAAGATACCACATAATAACCGTCGCCGAACGATGGAATTTATCGTGGCATCAATTTAAGTTGGGCTTTGACTTTCGCTATATCCATCATCTGAAGCACCGCAAGAATCTTCTCTAGCTCTAACCGTCTAGCTCTAACCGTTCCTGTGCGGATAAGTCTTCTTCACGATTGCGTTCTAACAGGTCGTCAATGTGATGCTGTATGCCATCAGACACGGTATAGGTTGCTAGCGTTTCCAATGTCGGTAAAGACACCATAAAATCCGCCAGTTCAGCGTAAATGGATTGTTTTATGTCGAGTACCATCTGATTATCCCCAATAGCTTGAACTGTGCTTATTATACAGTATGCGCGAATGATGGAATAATCTAAGTTGAGCATAGGTCAACAGAATACAATCTTAGCTTGAGCTTATCAGACCAATTTCTAATATGTCAGAATATAAGTTGACCAGCTAGATGATTTATTAGGAGATTATCCATGAACTATCAAACATATCAACCACATCCAGATTTAGAATCGCTTGTAAAGTACTATTGGACATTAGAGGTTCCAGCAACGGAAAGCACTCAAAGACAACGCATTATTCCTGACGGCTGTCTAGAAATGGCTTTTATTCTTGGAGATGATATTAAGCGGTATACGTCCGAAGATGAATTTGTTATTCAGCCACGTTCAATGGTGTTAGGGCAAATTACCGAACCGTTTTTTATCGAGCCGACAGGATATGTAAAATGTTTTGCTATACGTTTTTATCCTTATGGTCTTGCCAATTTCTTATCAATACCCATTAAAGAATTAGCCAACAAAGAAACACCATTGACTGTGCTATTTGACGAAGAAAGTGCTAACGCGTTAGCACAAAAAATAAATGAGGCAGGAGACACTGAATCAAGAATTACAATAATCGAAACCTTCCTTTTTAAAAAACTGAATGACCAAGCATCTATTGACAATATCGTAAAGGAAATCATCGATACGATGTTTTCAACCAAGGGCAATATATCTATTAAGGAAATGCTAAAAAATGATACATCAAAAAGGCGTCAGCTAGAGAGGAAGTTCGTAGCCCAGGTAGGTATTAGTCCAAAGCAACTGTCTAAAGTTATTAGACTACAGGCAGTACTAAAAATGATGCTTAACCAGCCGTCTGAGAGTTTGTCCCAAATTGCCTACAATAGTGATTATTATGATCAGGCACATTTCATCAAAGATTTCAAAGGTTTTACGGGAATGACACCCAAGGAACTTTTTGAATTTGAGAATGAGGAAATGGCACTATCTTTACTATTCTATAAGTGAATGAATATGTCGCACTTTTACAATACTTGTTCTCGTAACTGCTGTAAGCTTTGAACTGTAAATCAAACACAAGGATGATATGAGACATGACACAAGAAATTCAAAGTATAACAATTGGCATTGCAGTTAAGAATGTTGAAGAGGCTGTACATTGGTATAAGACTTTACTTGGCGATGTTGAGACGATGGAACCAGCACCCGGTACGATTGAACTGCGACTAACAGAAAATACCTGGCTACAATTTGACGATACAGGTTATCTTAAAGTTGGTGGATCTATTATTCGTCTCGAGACACAAGATATAGATGCTATCCACAAAAAAGTGAAGACCCTTAAGCCGGATGTAGGCGATATTGAGTTAGTCGAAGGCGTAATACGATACTTCGATTTTCAAGACACTACAGGCAACAGATTATCTTACTATCAGTTAATTCAGGGCGGGTTAGTGTAAATCTGTTTACTTAGTAGCTCTCGCCTAGCATATACCTATAGTACGGGCAGAGTATTGACTCCGCCCGATGAGAGTAGCCAATCAACCTAAGACGGCACGGCAACCGCGCTGACGACCTCCGCCGCGAGTTCGTATTTGCCAAAGGCGGGGATGATGTAGGCTCCGGCGACCTTATCCTGTACGGCGAGCAAAATCTCCTGTGCGATCTTCACGCCTTCTAACGGGGCATCGTCCCCCGCATCCTCCATCCGCCTAAAGATGGTGTCAGGGATGCTGATTCCGGGCACCTCGTTGTGCAGGAACTTCGCCTGACGCAAGCTATACAGGGGCATGATGCCCATCAACACTGGAAAATCAAACGCTTTGCCGTTCACCTGTTCATAACGCTCATGGAAAATGTCGATTTTGTGTGGCTCGAACACCGCCTGACCGAGCGCGAAATCTGCGCCCGCGGTGAGCTTATTGTTCAACACGCGCAATTCACGGTCAAGATCATCCGCGAACATGTTCAATGCACAGCCTACCGTAAACGCGGTTGGTCGCCCGATGGAGTTCCCGCCCATGTCCATACCGTTGTTCATGCGATCTTTGATGAGCGCGATCAATTTCGACGGTACGATGTCGTATTGATCCATCGCTTCGGGATAATCCCCGATTTTGGTGGGGTCGCCCATCGTCACGAATAGATTACGCAGGTCGAGTGCGTGTGCCGCCAGTAAATCGCCTTGAATACGTAGCAGGTTGCGTCCGCGCGTGGGGAAGTGCAAGACGGTTTCCATGCCCACTTGCGCGTGGAGTTCATGGCAGACCGCCCAGGGGCTCATCCGCATACGGGCGGCGGGTGTATCGGCAATGTCAAGCAAATCTGCACCAGCTTCACGCAATAAGCGGGCATTACGCATCACCTTTTCAATATTGGCGCTACGGGGCGGTGCCATCTCTACGGTGACGGTGAATTCTCCCTTTGCCAGCCGATCTGCCAGCGAGGTGGGCGGTGGCTCGGCATATTCGCTATCTTCACCAGCGGTGTCGAAAACTTCCACGCGGGGCAATGATCGTGTATGATTGGCGACTTCGTCTAGCGCGGTACGCATCGCCCGAATATGGTCAGGCGTGGTGCCACAACAGCCCCCGATGACTCCTGCACCGATGGCTTTAAAGGTCAGCGCATAATCACCAAAATAATCAGCCGAAGCGGGGTACATCACGCGCCCGCGATTAAATTCTGGGAAGCCTGCGTTGGGCATGGCGGCGAAGTAGGCATCCGGTACGGCTTTGTGCATAATCTGCAAAATGCCAGAAATTTGCGACGGTCCGGTGCTACAATTCACGCCGATGACATCTGCACCTGCTCTGTGCAGTTCATGTGCCACCCGCGCAGGCGTGAACCCGAGTAATGTGCGGTCATCCTGTGCGAAGGTCATGGAGCAGATGATCGGGGTATCCAGCGCGATGTTACGGGCAATTTCCAGCGCGAACAGCATTTCACTGTGATCGGTGAAGGTCTCGAACAGGAGCACATCAGCACCGGCTTTGGTGAGCGCACCGATTTGCTCCGCGAATGCCGCCTGAGAATCTGCCTGAGAGATACGCCCATAGGGACGTAAGCGTGTGCCGAGTGGCCCAATGGAGCCGGCAATATAGACGGTATGAGAAACGGAGTCTGCGGCACGCCTGGCGATTTCAACTGCGGCGGTGTTGATCTGCTTGACCATATCGCCCAGACCGTATTCGCTCAGTTTAAAGCGATTCGCGCCGAACGTGTTGGTCTCGATCATGTTCGCGCCTGCCTGAAGGTAATCGCGGTGGGTGCTCTCCACCAATTCTGGCTGAGACAAATTAAGCGCATCAAAACAGGCTTCAATTTCTGCGCCCCGTTGATGAAGCAGGGTGCCCATTGCGCCGTCGGCAAGGATAGTCTCGCCCTGTTTTAAGTCATTCAAGAAGAGGTTGTTGTGTGTTGTTACCATGGGATAATGTCACTCGCGCACTCTGAATACAATACGATGGTTGATCCTTCACGATCCTCTGATTCTCTGACAAAGTAACGCAACAGCGCCAGACTGTTATCAGGACGTTGACCGGTTTCATCCGCTAAACGAATGTTGTTGTTAATATACCACTGGCGCACCGTCACAACCGGATCAGGTGAATAGAGGGTGCGGTTGGTTTCTCCGATGCCCCATGCACGAAAGAAGGTATATTCTTCGCTGACAAATTCGGCATCAGGGTAATCGGGCAACCAGGTATTTGCGTCATTATGGCAGGATACATCATACCCGATATAAACGAAGAGTCCACATGCTGTGATCGCAAAAAACACGCCAATCATAAAGATGATCCATGTGCGTGTGGAATAGCCTGTGCTGGTAGTTGGGTCAGCATATGACATCGGTGATGATTGCTCCTATAGATGAACTGAATGTGAGATTTTACTTCTCCAAAATAGTGCTGATG
>DAOTXB010000024.1:0-3015 GCA_034435575.1 Anaerolineae bacterium | reverse complement strand
GTGGGGTGCGCGATTATATGCGGATGGCTTGGCTGATTCTGTGATTTGTACAGGCGGGATCGGTAATGGACAATCGCGTAGCGAAGCCTCTGCCTGTCGTGAGGTCTTGATCCGGGAAGGCGTGCCGGAAGAGGCAATTGTCATCGAGGAACAGAGCAAAAGTACCGAAGAAAATGCCATTTATGCACGGGCACTCATGCTAGATAATGACTGGGCAAGTGCTGTGCTGGTGACGGATGGCTTCCATATGCTCCGCGCAAATTGGATTTTCAACAGTCAATTCGATGATGAACGTCTGCATCACACCCGTAGCCCGGTTCCGCGTGATTGGATACGGGATTTTTATTACAGTCGTCATTCTAAGCGAGAGGTGATCGCGCTACAGTGGCAGGCATTCAAGGAATTGTTTAATCTGCCCGTGACTTCCGTGCCCGGATAAGCAACATTATTGCCCAAAATTGACCAATCATGCCCGAATGTTGAACCTATTCGGGTTTTTTGTTGTCTATAAGGGTATAGAGACAGCGCTTTTGCCGTATCGACTGCTTGTCATAGGGTAATCGTCAGCGATGGTTATTTCGGTAATCATGTTGAATGCCTATAATGAAAGTACAATCCTAAATCACAACTTTCTTGCAGGTCGGCGCTGATCTGTGATTTTTCGCTTTTACGCTCACTTTATCCCAGGGGGGATGATATGCACCGCAGGCGCTTTTCAATTGTTTTATTGTTCATGCTCGTGTCTTTGAGCATCAATGGCGTTTTCGCACAAGATGATAACCCGAACCCTAATAATCGCTTACAGGTGGTGGATACATCCCCGCTAGACGGAGAAGAACTCGGTTTAAGCGATACGATAACCGTGTATTTTGATCGTGTGATTGACTGTCGCACGACGGAATCGGCATTTTCGATTACGCCAGCGGTTGACGGTGTGATTGTATGTACCGAGGGCGATAATCAGTTACAGTTCACACCTGAGGCGCAATTTTCCCCCGCGACCCGCTATACCGTTACGATTGCACAGACGGTAATGGGCGAGGATGGGACGCAACTCGAAGCCCCGTATACATTAGCACTTGAGTCCGCCGGTTTTTTGCGTGTGACACAGGTGTTGCCCGCACCACAGACGAACGATGTTGCAACCGATGCGGTGGTTACGGTGATTTTTAATCGTCCGGTGGTGGCGCTGGGCACGGTGGAGGATATGGAATCGCTCCCGAACCCGTTGACGATTACACCGGCTGTAAGTGGTCAGGGGGAATGGTTAAACACGTCGATTTATACGTTTACACCTGATCCTGCATGGGCGGGTGGAGCGACCTATGAGATTGTCGTTGATACAACATTGGTGGCGATTGATGGCGCGGTGCTCGGACAAACATATGGTTGGACATTTACGACTGAATTACCGAGGGTCAGCGGAGTGATTCCAGAAGATGCGGCGGGGAGTGTACCGCTGGATTCGACGATTCAGGTGACATTTAATCAGCCGATGAATCAGCCACAGGTAGAAAGTGTGTTCACTGTGTCGCGTACCGTGGATGATTCGGTTGCTGGCACCTTTGAATGGTCAGAAGATGGTACGGGCTTGCGTTTTACACCGGATGATCTGCTGGCGTTGGATGCCGCTTATCAGGTCGGGTTCACAGAAGCGCCACGCGGGGCGGCGGGCGGTGAATTGGTGTCCGACACAGGCTTGCGGGTATCAACTTTTGTAACCGTGCCGTTGCCCGCTATTGTGGGTACATCGCCGAATGATGAGGATGTGAACGTGCCTCCATTTGGCGGGATTTCGTTAGCATTTGCGTCGCCGATGGATGTAGAAACGTTGGATGATCGGGTGATTGTAGATCCTGAGCCGTGGCGCGAGCCAGAATACTATTATCAGGAGTACAATAATTCGCTGGCGGTGTCTTTCCCGACAGAGCCGAGTACAACCTATACCATTACCGTGCAGGCGGGTATGGCAGATCTTTATGGTAACACGATTGACACACCGTTTGTATTCAGCTACACCACCGCGCCTTATGAGCCGATGCTCTCGCTACAGGTGCCGGGTGGGGTCGGGTTTTATAACGCTGGACGTGAGGAAACAAGCCTGTTTGTGACCCATCGTAACATTAGCCAGTTGAACTTGCAGTTGCATGGGGTGCCGTTAGAACAATTTGCACGTCGGCTGGTTGATCCACAGATTTATGATGCGGCTGGGGATTATTTAGCCAGCCCGGACACGCTGATTCGTAGCTGGCAGATTGAATCACCCGCGCCAGAGAATGCGATGCGTTTTGAGTATTTGAACCTCGGCGATGCCTCCCAAGGGGAAGCATTGACGGAGTGTCCCGGTGCGCTGGCATCACGGGTGCGCGTGGGGGATACGGCGATTGTGGTGACTGACCCGTTACCTGTTCGCGCACGGTCTGCCCCGGTGGATGGTGAAATTGTTGAATTGTTATATCGTGATTATGTGATGCAAATCGTCGATGGTCCGGTATGCAATGAGGGCTTGACGTGGTGGGGCGTGCAACTGCGTGATGAGAGTGTCGCGTGGATTGTCGAGGCGTTAGATGGGGAATATTTTATAGATCTGCGTGCGGCGGCAACGGAGACAGAAGTCACGATTCCCTCGGATAATTTGAATGGTTCTGTTGATCCTGATGGATCGCTTGCACCGGGGATTTACTTTTTGCAGGTAGATTCACCGGAAACGGCGGCGCGTGAATTCCGCCCACAACGGCACTTTATGGTGGTTTCTACTGCCAATATTTTGATGAAATCCACAATAGATGGGGTGTTGTTGTGGGTGACGGATGTGCAAAGTGGGCAACCTATTCCAACTGCTCCGATCACACTATATGACGATACGTTTAACGTGATTGTCAACGGCATTACGGATGCGGATGGGCTACTCCGCTTAGAGATGTTGCGGATGGATGACCTTAATGTGCCACATATGGCGATCTTGCAGACCGAAACGGACTTTGGCATCGGGTTTAATCGCTGGTCAGATGGCGT
>DAOTXB010000023.1:0-27732 GCA_034435575.1 Anaerolineae bacterium | reverse complement strand
ATGTAGTGACATCGATTATTTTTGTTTTAATTTGCAGGCAATCTCGATTATGACACAGTGGGCAATGTTTCGCATTATGCACAATGTCACATTTTATAGCCATTTCTTAACCACATGATTAGCTAATTTATGATAAAATAGCTTCTTAGAAATAATGATATAAGAAGTTATTTTATAATTTTTACAATTGGTTTTTAGGATAGCCCCCTACCCCAATTTGAGGTTTGATGCACAACTATGAATGAGTATCATATCGTCACAACATGGAAAGATGACTATGACATCATCATGCCACGCAAAACGAACAAGGACACGAAGTCTCGATTGAGCTATTTTTTGGATTGGTTGGCTGTTACAAACCGGAATTGGCTAACTCCTGATTTAGCCGTTTATCGTGATTTTTTGCTCTATGATCGTAAACGGATCAACCCGAGAACCGGTTCTGAAGAAGATGCAAGGCTCTCACCGAACACTGTGCAATCTCATCTGGCAACCATTCGCGGACGCTATCAAGAAATTCTGCGTGATAATTATGTGCGACAAAAATTGTATGACTTCGCCCCACCCTCCGCAAGCATCGCTAATCGCAAAGCCTTTGTTGATGAAATTCTGGTACGTCTACAAAATGCTACACATCCAAGTACCGCAACCGTTGAAGTCACCGTGGTTCAAGATATTGCAGATAGTGACTACCTTCGTTTGACACCGCCACAGGTCAAAACACTGTTAAGGCAACCGGGCATTACCACCCTACCCGGCTTACGTAATACAGCAATGATGGCAATGATGGTCTGTACAGGAATCCGCGAAGCAGAACTGGTGGCATTGGGGGTACCTGATCTCAAACAACGGCTAAATAGTGAACTCGCGTTACGCATCCGTGCTGGTAAAGGCAATAAAACACGTCTTGTTCCTTATGGTCCGTTAGATTGGTGTGTTTTATATGTTGATGCCTGGTTGTCATCTGCACAAATTTACAAAGGCGCGGTCTTCAGAGGCTTCTATAAAGGCAATAAACGGGTACGAAATTCACGTATCAGTAAACGTGCCGTCAACAACATTATGAATCTTTATCCGATCACGATTGATGGTGAATTGCGCGAAGTTAAGCCACACGATTTACGGCGCACTTATGCGCGCAATGCCTATGAACGAGGCATGGATATGGAGCGTATTCGCCAAAATCTCGGGCATGTCAGCCTACAAACCACACAGACTTATATAGGCGAATTGGATGCGGTACAACGCCGACCACCCCGTATGTTTAGCGCCCCGCATCGATTAGAGCATTTTAGTGACATCGCAAATACAGGAGATTAATTTGAGTGACTTAACGATTATCCACCATAAAGCAATGGTTGATCATAGCCCCCACCCCGCTAACTCTTTAGAAATTGTGCGCGATAGTCTGGATGCAAATGCGACGACGATTGAAGTCGATATTCATCCACTCTTGACGGATGATTATCTGATTACACATGATGTAGACCTTGAATCTGGGACGACTGGTTACGGCAAAATTAGCGATTTCCGGATTGAGGACGCGCACAGCCTGACGATCAAAGATGGGAACACGGTTACAGATTATAAAGTGCCGTTATTGAGTGATCTGGTTGCGCTCATCGAAGCACACGACCGCCCTACCCGCTTACAACTCGACTTTAAGCATGTTTATCCCTTCCCGACTGATGAACCGTTAGCGCGTTTGCTCAACATCATCAAACCGATTCACTCACAGGTGATTGTTTCTTCTTTAGGGGATTGGCAACTACGCCAACTCAAACGGTTAGCGCCGGATTTAGAGGTCGGTTTAGACCCGATGATGTACTTTGATCTGCGTGATCCAAAGTCAACGTATCCACCGGAACTACCGCCCTACCGTAAAGGGGCTTACGGGTATCATGATGATTCATTGCTGTCGATCAACACAATCTGGTCACAACGCGATTATGTGCTTGACCGATGTCATACGCTAGCGCATCAAGTCCCCGGAGCAAGTACCTTATTTGTCAATTACCAAACAGCGACAAAGGCATTAAATGACGGCGTTAACTTTGCAGAAACGCTCAAGCAATATGATATGCGTGTGGCTATATGGACGGTAGATGTTAAGAATGATGAGGCACTACCAATGTCCCGACGGTTACATGATGTCGGTTTTGAAATGTTTATTTCGAACACACCGATTGCGCTCGCAAAAGCACTGAACGAATAGGCGGAGATCAAGCGTCATGTTTGCGTAGAGATCGCGTTGAGTATGCGCGCTCAATTAGGCGTACCATGCATAATGTTGTTGTAATTCGTTTGTGGCGATTGCCACTAATCAACACGCATTATGGAGAAAACACACATGGCTACAAATAAACATATTTATCTGGTGTTTAGTCTGCTTCTTCTGGGCTTTGCCATGATATTTCCAGCAAAAGCACAGGACAACGCACAGGTCATCACGGTTGATGACACAGTGACGGGTGAGATCACCGACGAAGCATTTGAACAATTTTACACTTTTGAGGGTACAGCGGGCGATATTATTCTCATCAGCATGTCTGCAACCGGACAAGGGCTAGACAGCTATCTGAAATTGCTCGATGCGAATGGCAACGAACTTTATAATAACGATGATGGCGGGCTTGGTCTAAATTCCTTAATTGGTCCTTATACAATACCGGAAACCGCTACTTATACGATTGTAGCCACCCGTTACATGCAAGCAAACGGTGGTAGTTCAGGCACATATGAGCTTACCATAACGATGGCAGAACTGAATACCATTACCGCAGGCGAGACTGTAACCTATGTTCTTGATGAAGAACAACCTTTAGTCTATTTCAGTTACGAGGCAGTTGAAGGTGAAACGCTTCGTCTGGTCAGCACATCACCGGATAGCACACTTCAAGACTCACCCTATAGTATTTACGTTACAAACCCTGAAGGCGGGTGGGTAAATTCCGGTTACACCCATACCGATGGCTTACTGACGATTGATCCAATTTATTTTGGCAATGGCGGTAGCTATTTGTTCAGCGTGAACCGTGAACTCCGGTACGACAATGAAGGTAATCCGATGGCGTTCACCTCACCGATTACGGTTAATATCACACTGGAAAGCGTCACATCACAGGCGATAGCTCTAGGCGACACAATGGAAGGTGTGCTGGAAGCCGGCGAAGCAGATTACTATAGCTTTAGCGCGGAACAAGGCACATTAGCACGCTTCACAGGCAATGTGATTGAAGGCGAAACGCCGTTAGAGGTACAAATCTACAACACTAATGGGGTTTCAATCATGGGTGCGAGCACAGGTTATGAACCGAACTTATACAGTTTCACAATTGACCCGCTACGCCTTGATGGTGGGACGGAATTCCTTGTGATCGTCCGTCAAAATACCAGCATCAACCTTGATTCAGCAGCAGAAACGACCAATTACACCGTTTTAGTGGAGAACACCGGCACACCGATCATTGAAAGTGGTGTTCAGGTTACAGGTACAGTTGGTGGCGAGACCTTTGAACAAGTTTATCGTTTTGAAGGTCAAGGTGGTCAATTAGTTCGCATCATGCTGACAAGTGCTAACCAGAACTATGCGCCGAGCATCAGCATTGATACATCACAACCGGAAGATGCTCAAGAACGCCAATTCTATGGCTATGTCATGAACATGAATACCCCCTTGCCCGGTATGATAAATTACGAAGTGCTCTTGCCGGAAACAGGGACTTACCTGATCCGTATCAACAACGGGATGCCTGCCGAAAATGGTTCAGAAATCGGGCAATTCAACTTATTGGTTGATGTTCTCGACTAATCCACAAACAATAAATACGAAAAAAAACGGGTGAGCGTTATTCTCGCCCGTTTTTTGTTTCGTCATGTGGTTATAATGATGCAATAGGTTTATGCAATCGACGTATAACAGGATACCCTATGACCATTAAACTCGTACCCGCAACGCATTTTGACATCGAAACCCTGACCAGCACATTCAATGATGCTTATGAAGGCTATATGATGCCTGTGAACGTGCCACCACAATGGATGAAACGCAACATCGTTAAGAATGATCTGAACTTAGATTTATCGCTGGTGGCGGTTCAGGATGATGCTACAGTCGGGATTTGTCTGGTAGGTCAACGGGGCAACCTGGGATGGATTGGCGGTGTAGGTGTTGCCCTCCCCCATCGTCGACAGGGAATTGGCTGGCAACTCATGGAAGGTGCGCTAAAAAATGCGCGTGCGGCTAATCTTTCTGCGGTTGACCTTGAAGTCATCATCGGGAATGATGGCGCTTATGCAATGTATCAAAGATTGGGTTTTGAGACAACAGCAAAATTACTCATTCTTACACGGGAACCATCACCACTAAGTGACTCCCCTACCCTACAGGGCATCACGATAACCACCCTGCCGTTTGACGACACCATACCATATTATGAAGCATTCCATGCCACAGAAAATCCCTGGCAACGTCAAAAACCTTCGCTTATCGCAGATAGCGCACATTTCACCAATTTCGTCGCCCTGCAAGATAGCGCCCCCGTCGCTTACCTCATTGCGCGGATTACCGACTCAGCGATTATGATGATGGATGCTGGATTTGAGGAAAGCAACGATCAAGCAATGTTTACGTTACTCAATTCCCTACATAGTGACCATGCAGAGAAAACAATCCGAGTCATCAATATTAGCGAAAAAGCGCCCGTCACACACCTACTCTTACAAACCGATTATATAGAGACAATGGCACAACACGCCATGAGAATCATACTTTGATCTTGTGGCAGTGTATGACGATGCATGCGGTCTCTTAACGTGAAAAATCACTCACTTGTATTGGATGATATTCTGGTTTTTGGTCAGCACTAGCCTGAATATACCCCTGGCTTATCAAATAATTCAGCACAATTGAAGCATTTTCTTCTGGCGTGATTTCCAACGTTTCCAGACGAATTTCGGGACTCACAGGGACTTCGTAAGGGTCATCGATCCCTGTGAAACCCTTTATCTCTCCACGTCGTGCGCTGGCATACATGCCTTTCGTATCACGCGATTCGCAGACATCAAGCGGGGTGTCGACAAAAACCTCAATAAACGCTGTGCCGATCATATTTCGGACATCATTGCGCGTGGCACTATAGGGACTGATCGCCGCACAAATCGCAATGCCACCATGTCGCACAATCTCCGCGGCAACAAACCCGATGCGACGGATGTTCGTATCACGATCTTCTTTACTAAAGCCCAGACCTTTAGACAGATTAGTACGTACAATATCGCCATCAAGTAATGTCACCTGTCTACCCTGCTCTAGCAAAAGCATCAGCAACAATTCAGCAGTGATGGATTTACCGGCACCGCTCAATCCAGTAAACCAGATACAGACCCCCTGTTGATGGCGTGGTGGATATGCACCTTGCAGAATACGGGCGACTTCTGGACGTGAAAACCATTCCGGTAATAATTTGCCTTGAGCTAAGTATTGTGCCCTGACCTGTGTACCAGAAATTTTTGCAATTTCTGCGCCTTCGGGGATGTTGGTTACTTCCTCATAACTGTCTTCATCGGTAAGATATACTAACTCTTTGAATGGGATCATCTTAACCCCTAACGTGCATTGATATTGGCTGACGATCTCCTGTGCATCATAGGGTCCATAAAAAGGATTACCATGTGAATCTTTACCTGGTCCCGCATGATCGCGCCCCACAATAAAGTGATTCGCACCATAATTACGGCGGATAAGCGCATGCCACAATGCCTCACGCGGACCACCCATCCGCATCGCCAATGGCAATAATGACAACAACACACGATGCCTATCATAATAATTTTCGACCAATGCTTTGTAGGCTCGCACACGCGTAAAGTGGTCAATATCGCCGGGTTTTGTCATACCAACCACCGGATGTAGAAGCAACACACCGTCTACAGCATCAATCGCTCGTTTGGTGAGTTCTTCATGCACACGATGCAGTGGATTACGCGTTTGAAAAGCGACAACATTTGTTCGTCCAAAGTGCGTTAACATCGCGCGCGTTTCTGCGGGGGTACGGCGTAATTCTTTGAAATCAAGATGTGGTGGCAGTTCAAGCACTTCGATGCCACCGGAAAGATTGTACCTGCCCCAGCGATGCATCTCCGACACAATCGGGTGACGCACGTCGGTTGTGCCAAAGACCTTCATGGCGAGTTCATCGCGATCCCACGCATATATTTCGCTTACATGCAGAATGGCAAGTAAATTATTTCTACGATCACGCAGGGCAAGCGCCTGTCCAATCTTAACCGTATCAATGGCATCTATCGGTAAGGTAATCGGCATCGGAAAGATCGACCCATTTACCAAGCGCATAGTATCCATCACTGATTGAAAGTCAGCTTGTCCCATAAATCGATCAAGTGGAGAAAACGCGCCTACAGCGAGTAATTCAAGATCACAAATTGCGCGTTCTGTCAGTTGGATAGATGCGAGTTCGCCAGCATATCGTTTACGGTCTTCAAGTTCATCGGAGGCAACTAAAAGGTTAACAAGTTCACCACCATAAGGCGAGATCAATTTTAAAGGCTTGTTTTGCAAGCTCACACTCCTTCATACATATGCGCGACAAGATACAGGTTTCATCATCAAAATAACACAGTTAGCGATGTTTAGAGGAGGAAATATCGATGACAATGATACATAAGAGCGGAAGCCCAAAAACTGATTTGTTCCGGGCTATATTTCACTAATTTATGATTTTTGATTTTCAAGTTTTTCGATTTGTTTTTCCGTGTCAGTGAGTAATTTACGTGTCATGTTGAGCATAAATTTCTGACCGTCAGGTTTTTCTTCAAGGGTAGCAATCTTCTGCCTATAGGTCGCGGCGGCAGTATGTAAACGGGTCAATTCCTCCGCAACATCATCCGTTATCCCTTCTGGCAAATCAACCTTAACCGCTGGCGTACTGTTCTCTGGTGGAAAGTCCAGATGACGGGAACGCTTTTTGTCATGGTCACGGTTACTTGCACCTTTATCACGACCAGAACCCTCACGCGAAGCCGGGCGTTTAGCCGCTTCTTGTTCTTTTTTAGCCTGTTTGCGTTCTTTGCGTTGTAAGCGTTTGGTCGTCACATAGGTTGCATAAATGCTATATTGATTAGCTTCCGTATCGTACGCGCACATGCCCTCTACAACCATCTGATCGTGCGGTTTTTTTAGCGCTTTTTCCACACCTTCCCACTGTTTAGAGGAAATGAAGATCACATAGGTAATTTTACTTTCAGGAAAATCCGGCACGCCAGTTGGCAATGTTAGCTTGTCGCTGACTTCATAATCCATTGTCGTAACAACTAAGTTTTGTCGGCGTTCGATTTCACCTGGACGCCCGGTTAACGTAATTTTCACTTCGGATGCTTCCCCTCGATCATTTTCTAACAGTGCTTCAAATATGGATAAGCGGTTTTCCCACTCAAACTTCTCAAATTGTGCTTCGTGTTCCGCTTGCCGTCTCCGCATCGCGCGCCAATTATGGAAAATATCATCACGGATTTCATCCGGTAAGTGCTTGCGGGCAAGGTAAAAGAACACACCACCCTTCGTGCGCTTGCGGTCACCGCTTTCAACCATCATACCGCCATCCTCTTGGATAGCTTCGGTTTCTTTGAGTAGATTATCTACAAACTCAATACCCGCGCGTTCGATAATATGTGAAATTTGGCGACGGGGCTTTGGGGCAGACTCATCTAAGGCTGTGGCGATGCGTTTAGTTGCGTCTTTGATATCCTGTTCAGACAGGGGTTTTATCTCTGTCTCAGTTGTTTCTGTCATAGGAAATGCTATACCGTTATTTTCTAATTTGTTATGTACTCAAGTAAGTATTGTGCGAATTTAGATGGAAAACCTTATGTCACCTCTAGTTTAACGCTGAATGTCTATCATTCCTAACGGAACAATTTCACCAACTGATTCGCCTGTCTCATCAAGTGCATTCAAGCGATCCTGTGTTTGCCAATTATAGACCACGACATGAAGTGTGTATTGTCCTGCTGGCATGTTATCTGGCAATTGTACCGCATGATTGTCTCTATACTGTACGCTATCTTCCCAACGAGACATATAGCCGAATGTTGCTATTGGTTGGTTATCACGCTGGGCAACAACTGCCCCGGCACTATCGATTACAAATAGCGCCACATTATAGTCAAAAGTAGGTGTATTCACGGTTTCCCATACCAATGAGATGGGAAGATGTGCTCCCGCAGTATATGTGTCACCTAACGGTAGATCATAACCAGTAAGCATCACCTGTTCATCAAAAACAAAATTTGTCCTGATTGCTGGCTCCCCTATTGGTACCGAAACGCTCAGAAATTCAATCGCTCGTGCTTGTGGAGATTCAGTGATTTCCTGCACATGGAAATAGTTTTCGACCAGATAGCGTTCAATTGGACGGATTTTGGTGCTATCGAACGGGCTGGCACTGGCGACGAACCATAGAGATTCGTATTGTTGGGCGCTCCAATCAAGTGCATATGATACTGGCGAACTGACCTGCTCTGCTAAATTTTCCGTAACAATCACAGGACCATCTTCACTATATGACTCGCCAGGTGCATAAGGTAAGGTCACGGTCAGGGATGATGTTTTGTAATAATTCATAAATACCGGTGTGTATAGATGGCGATCAACAAACATAGCGCTATCACTAGACACTGTAGTGTTTAACGTGTCAATCAAGCGAACAACATCTTCATATCCCGCTGTATAGCGTGGATCATCACGCAAGGTATGAAGCCCTACCCCGACTGACAGGAGAATTATGCTAGAGATGATCACGCCACTGATTAACGCTACAGAGCGAGAGAATAAACGTCGATTTAATAGCCAATATGCGGTGCCTATACTAAAGGTAAGCCCAACAAAAGCGATGATAGGTGCTAACCATGATGGATTGGCGGCATACCACGCAATATCGAGATTCTGAAAATCGATTCTGTCCAGATGATAACGAAATTGAGACCATTCCCACGTCCACATTTGATCCATCCACCCCCACTCTGCTTCCAATAAATCGGGATTGGTATAAGCAAGGTCAAAGTCGTAAATTTTACCGTTAGCGAAAAGATCGGTATAAAAATTCGACAGGGGAACAGAAACCCCTAAAAATTGTACGCCAACACTGAATAATGCTAAACCACTGAATAACACTTGTCGGGTACGGGTTGTCAGTTGCTTGATAACAGGCAATAGGTAGAGCATCAGAATGGGTAATAGTGGCATCATGTAACGTGGACCCCACCCCCACCCCCCGAGCCAATCGAAGCGGAGACTTGATCCATACCAGATACTAAAGATGAGAATAGTCAGCACAGGTGGCAAGACAAAGCGCCATTTTCCCTGTTTCCAGTAAAGATAAGCCCCAATAAATCCAGCAAGCAGAATCGGCGAATAGAACCATACACTGCGCCCAAAACTGATCTGATAACCCAGAAGACTTTCGATAACAAACGACAACTCAAAATTGCTCAAAGCACTGGTGACAGATGCAAAATTATAGCGTGTACCTAAAATACCACTTTCGATGAGTACAATGCCGCCGATCAAGCCAGCAATTAAATAAAGCGTCATAAACAGAAAAAATCGCTTGTGTGCCTTTATGACTTCAAATGGTGGCAATAAAACAAGAAATAACATCGGCAAAGTGAAAATTGCGACAGCTTTCGTCAAGAACGCTCCTGAGAACATAAGCCCGAGTAGGATCACTTTCACATAAGGGATTTTCCACTCGCGCCATGCGGTTTGTATCTCCATCGCGAAGGCAAATGCCCACAGCAAGAAGAATGACATTACCGGCTCTCGAAACAATAATCGTCCGTAAAATACAGCGTTAGTGCCTATACCAAACAGCAGTGCAACAATAAATGCTGATGATGGTGTGTAGCCCCAACGCAGAGCGATGCAATAGATACTCAGCGAAATGAGCGCTGTGACAAAAATGTTAAATAGCCAGACAACATGCATCGTGCCAAAGGTATCTAACGCTTGCCCAATTTGGAAAAGAGGCGCAATGGTGAAGAACACCATAGGCTCTTGTAAGGGACGTAACCATGGTGTGCCATCGGAATTAATTGGTCGATAACGCCCGGGCGCTGAGATTGTGTTGTACTCGTATGTTCGATAGAAGTCGCCGCGGTTTACCAGACTTTCTACACTGTCGTAGGTGAAGATTTCATCACCGCTCATCGCCCAACCACGATAAACAAGTAGAAGTGAAAAAACGACTACTGCGAAGAGCGTAAAGCCCAGCAACTGATTTTGAGTTTTTGTGCGTGTCATGAAGTATCTTTAATTGTTGATTATGGTTGAGGACGAATCATAGCATCACCATTGCAAGAATGACAGTTTAATGTCACTATCTCATATTGATTATGACTATGCGAATTTATCTTAACGAGACACGTTTAGTAATATTTTTATTAATATTTAATTTTCACACTTAGAGGTTACTTCTTGCCCTCATCAGAGTCGTCGCTTACAATAGGCAATGTGCATCCCCAAGCACCATATATTGTGAGGAAACTACAATGAAAATTATCACCTTACTAAACGAAAAAGGTGGTGTTGGTAAAACCACTCTTTCTACACATATTGCCGCCGGACTAGCTGTTACAGGTCACCGCGTCATGCTCGTTGATGCAGACCCACAGGGTCATGCTACGGTAGCATTCGGTCTGCAAAAAGAACCCAAGCTCCATGATTTGATTGTCCGCGATTTGCCTTTTCCACAAGCTGTTAAACGCATTCCACCGGAAAACTATAGCAACCCGAACTCCCCTGCTAAAGGCGAGCTACTTGTCATTGCCTCCGATGTTTCAACACGGGTTATCCCACTGATGAATAACGATGTGATGGCGGTACGTAGCCGTTTTCAAGAGATGCAGGAAGTGATTGATTATGTGATCTTCGACACTGCCCCTACCCCTTCACCATTACACGGTTATATTTACATGGCAACGGATGCCATTGTCTATCCGACCAAGTGTGAATATCTCAGCTTTGATGGTCTCATGGAAAGTTTAAAGCACAAGGATGAAGCCTCCAAAACACGCCTCCGTGCCGGCTTACCAGAAGTGAGCATTGGCGGAATTGTTCCCACGATGTACAGGTCTGGTACACAGGCAGATGACTACGGCTTAGATGTTTTGAACGAGCGTTTCGGCGACCTCGTTTGGGAACCAATTAAATTACGCACAGTCTGGAGCCAGGCGGCGTTCGCACGACGGGTACTGTTTAACTTTGCACCGGATACACGGGCGGCGGCTGAGGCGTGGTCTGCGGTAAGACATGCGGAGGCGATCTAATGCCAAAGCGTAAAGATTTCCGCCAGAATGCTGGTGATCCGTTCGGCAATGAAGAATCAGCAGAATCGACGAATTCAGTCTTTCAAACGGCTGATGAAATTTACGGTAGCTCAGATATTTTCAATCAGATGGGACAGGCAGAAGCACGCCATGGACGCATCGCCCAACAGGATATTTTTACTATCCTACCCGACCCACAACAACCCAGACGTGCCATTCCCTCAATCGTCCGTGAAGTATGGACAGGAACGCCTGAATCTATCGATCAGTTGTTATTAGCGTGGCTGGATGCAATCAAACAAGAACGTGGTAATGAGCTTCCACTTGATGCCTATATACTACAAGATGATGAACTGCTCGACGGGCAAAATGACCGTGATCCGGGACCGCTAGAAGCACATTTTTTGGAAGTGGTGAACCTTGCAATTAGCATCCGACAAGAGGGATTGACCAACCCGATTTCAATTGTTCCATCTGGGAACATTTTCAGAATCGAAACTGGTGAACGACGCTGGTTAGCCTATCAATTACTGCATTGGATGTTTCAGGGGCAAGCCCCACAATTCCCTGATGAACGCGACCTATGGCGCAAAATTCCAGCACGCAAAATGGATATGCAAAGCGTCTGGCGACAGGCGGCAGAAAACAATGTGCGCCAAAACCTCAATGCAATCGGCAAGGCGCGTCAGTTTGCCATCCTCATGATGGATTTATGGCGCAACGATGAACGTAATCCGCGCACATTTGAGGCATTTGATAGCTTTGAAAATGAACAGGATTATTATCGTCAAGTCGTGGAACTATCCCCACCGTATGGACAAAGTAGCAAGCTGTTTTCCGCGATGGGATTCAAAGATCGTAAGGCAATTATGCGCTATCGCAACTTGCTGAATCTCCACCCAGATCTGTGGCGTATGGCTGATGATACGAATTGCCCGGAAGGTGTCCTGAGGCGGATTGTCAAGCTACCTGATGATGAAGCATTGGGGCAATTTGAAGCATGGCTTGAAAACCAAACTGTACCCATTGGGAACATTTCTGATGCATCAAAATCACTTCCTATAAATAATCCAAATCGTCAGAAAGCCAACCGCCCTACTCTACTAGAGGATCCGGCTTGCAGAAGCGGTAAAAAGCTATTCACATCCGGTAAAAAGCAAAAAGTTTCCCTCAATGTCCGTGAGTTGATTGCCCTGCATGACGGGGTGGGGGAGGCGGCTCCAGCCACCAAATCCCAAATACAGCAGATGGTTGAAGACTTGCGGCGGGTGCTTGATGAGATCGAAAGCGCGTTGTAGTATCGCAACATTTGGGAAAATTCTAAGAAGTTATTTGCTATGTAAAACACGCTTGGATACGGGCGTGTTTTTTGTACTTAAACAATGTGCCCATAATGTTGAATGTACCCATTGGGAACATTTCTAGACTTCCTCAAGTGAGTTGATCCGCATTGGCAAAGTAGGATGCATAGGGCGATTGTTTAAGTGCCCTGACCCATCGCTCATGATGCACTTCAGCCTCTTTAGCAGATCGTGATTCATCATTCCGATCATCCGGTTTCTGACGACGTAACCATGCAATCAAATATCCCGCAGGATTTTGTATTCTGGCTCGCTTTTGTAATATACGCATACCATGTTCAACAAGTGACTCACCATAAGTTTCAATCAACGCATATGCACGTTTACGCGTTAATGAGCGTGACGGGTTTCTTAGACGAAGCATCTCAAATAAACGATCCGCACAGGTCAAATTTTCTGTTGAGTCTGGTATCTTAGAAATGTTCCCAATGGGTACACTCTCGCTTTGTTCCCATACCTTAGAAATGTTCCCAATGGGTACACTCTCGCTTTGTTCCCACACTTTAGGAATGTTCCCAATGGGTACACTCTCACTCTGTTCACCATCGTCAAATTGAGGGCTTATATCCGTATTCGGCACACTATAATGGTTAGCATCCTGCCGACGATAGAAAATCTGTTTAACTCTCTTGAGTAAGCGACGCGCAATCTCCAAAAGTGGTGGATAACGCTTACCTGATTCATCCTCAATAAAGTGTCCCGGCGGTGCTTCATCCGGCACAATCATATCGACGTTATGCCACCCTAATAACCATGTTTGATATACCGGTTGAACAGTTACCCCATTGTACTGCTCATAGCGACGTAAACTATCTTTGGAGACAGCTAATCGCTCGGCAAGCCATTGACGGGGATACTGTCCCGGCGAACGCGCAATCAAAGCTTTGTGGAGTCCAGCCCGATATGATGCCGGTGATTGCAAATCTTCAGGCAATAGTTGGTCGCTAAATGTCTGGTCAACGCCGAGCATTTCGCACAGCGATTCAACAGAAGGCATCATCACTAAAGTTTCAGGTCGTCCATTATTTTTTACCGGCTTTGCAACCCTACCAAACAAGCATTGTTTGGTGTTATCAGTGTAACGGTCATCAGCGTTAGCAAAATTGGATGGGGGGTGACGGGGGGAAGGTTCGATTGTTGCCTTAAGCGTTGCATAAACGGTGTTGCGCCCAATACCAAATGACTTCACATGCTCATAGATTGTTGAAGGCGTAAGCTGTGTATCTGGAGAAATACGTTTCATCATCAGACCATCCAAGATACGTGCAACGTTCACAAGGTTTTTCTGCAACAACGTTTCTCGTACTGAATTTGGCAATTGCTGATTAGACTGATGTGAAATGTTCCCACGTGGTTCACGTTTGAATACACTTGCAATTGTTGCGATTGCCTCACGTATGCGCTGACGATTAGTCTCAGGAATATGTGAGGCTAGGGGTGGCTGTAAAGCATGCAGTACTTTTAGCGTTTTTAAAACACGTTCCTGCGACCATCCATAATCACGGGCGTATTGTGCAGTAACAAATAAGGCATTGTTACGTCCCAGTCGTAATGCTTGATGACGGTATAAACGCTTCAAGCCAGATACAGTTACATTACTATTCACTTGTGACTGAGATTTAGATTGGCTCAAATTCGCGCTAGAATCCGCATCTGAGCGATTTACTCCGTTTATGTGTGTGTTTATCTGCAAAAATGCTAAAAGGCGGTTTAAATCGCTTTCTGTGAGCATTTTAAGATCTACATCATGTGTGATCGTCCAACGTTTGCCATTGATTACAGAATCTGGAGCAACAATATATTGTCCATCACTGCGTAATTCAATGCCGGGTGCGCGTCTGCTGGGAACAGTCATATAAGCTGGGATACGAAAATAGTAATGTGGTAGCTGACGATTGCCAGATTGCACGGTAAATGTATTAAGTAAGTCTGGAAAGAAAGTTTTAAATTTTTCGGCTTGGTGCATATCATCAATATCGATAACGACTAAATTGGAGATGCGCCCCAGAATAATACCAATTGCTTGATATCCACAGTCAAGAAACCAATGATCTAATTCCTCATAAGAGGGTAGTTGTGTTTGATAAGATGCCCATTGTTGTAAAGCAGGCGCTTTGGGCATGTCTGGACGCAGGTCACCGAGTAGGGGAATCAAAGACCAATTTTGCTGTCTAAAAAAAATAGCTTTTTTATTTAAAAATGGCAAAAAACCGCCAAAATTTAACATTTTTTGACCTTTTTTGGACAAAAACGCGTTGCACAACGCAAAAAACTGGTATATAATTTGGTCAAGTTGAACAGCACATAAACAAAAGTAAGTTGGTCGCTAATACCAAAATACTTGGTGCTTGTGAAAACAGACACAAATTTCGCGGAGCTCTGTCACTCATTCGTCTTAGGTGGTTGCGGAACCGGATCCTATGAATGGTGGCGGGCTTTGTGCTTTATATATATAAAGCATGTGTTTGATAAAAATTACAAACAATTACGGAAAGATGCTATTATTACACCAATAATGAATCCTTTCTGTATGTTTAGTTTATCCCTTAGCAATGTGTTGGAAACTATGATACAATTATGTATGTAGTTTCCGGTCTTGGGGATAAGCCGGTATATGGCGGGCGGGGTTCCAATATCTCGCCCGTTTTGTTTCCTCTAACTCCTCAAAGTATACACTGAATCCACGCGTATGACAATAACATTAGAATAGTAACTTTAAATGGCTCACAAGTATTATTTAATGCAGCATATTAGAACACCTGATTATAGATTCTGAATAACTATACTCGCTTGTTCTTCAGTGACTATAGTATTTTGACGAAATATATACTGTCTAATCGTATTTTTGAATCTACCTTCGTTCTGTGCACCTACACTACGACAAATAATAAGTTGTTTGTTTAATTTTTTACTTGCCCTATGCGACGCAATAATTAAAATAAGCGATGAAGAAGACATCAAAAGTAGTACATCAATATCATCTTCTTTGATAATTTGAAGTAATTGTTTTGTATATTGACGTATTGTTGAATAAAAATATACGATTTCGTTTACTAATTTTCGGAAAATTGAGTATTGTGGATGTATCGCTTTATTAGTGTGTAAATAATGATATTGTGTCGGTAAGGTACTATCTATTGCTAATTCATGGCTCTGATAATAATCATAGTTCTTGTTGGAGATAGCGCTGTATGAAAAAGGCGCTAGCGGTTCAACCAGTTTTTTCACTTGAATTGATTGATAATCAGTTGATGGAGGTAACGACGTAGAAACAATACCGAAACGTTGAGAGTCTCTCGATTTGACTGTTTCCATTGTTTTTACTGCCCACAATGCGCCAGCTGGTGGTTGAAGGGGTTCTCCTTTGCCGTTAAAAATATGATAATCTTTACAGGCAAATATTTCCCATGATTCATCAAAATCAGCTGGAACCCAACCTGAACGGTGTTTTTGCCAATATCCCCCTCTAAATCCCCATCCGTCTTCATCACCTAATTCATAATCCTGTTCAAGAAAACCTAGAGGAGTGAACAATACAATCTGTTGTTGGGCAACTCTATTGCAATTTTCTAGAATTCCTTGAGCCTCCTGTTTTTCAATATGCTCAATTACATCCAACATAAAAATTGTGTCGACAGAATTATCTGGCAATTTTTCAAGAAATTCTTTAGCCGTACTCTGAACTACGAAAATTCTAGGCGTGTTTGCAAATCGTTTAACCAATTCTTGAGCATATTCTGCATACGGCTCACAACAGATATGTACTTGCGGCATAATAATTTTTTGTGGTCGTAACCCGCAACCAATATCAAGCACTTGGTTAACTTTAGAGATTGTTGCAATCGCTTTATGATCTAATTCGTCGCGGCTCAACCAGTGTACTGACATCTTAATTTTCTCCATTCCCTAGTTTTCGCCACCAATACTTTAGTTTCCCCACCACTTTTCGATGAAATGGCAAATTATGTTTATTGGGAACCTCGGCTGGCGTGTTACAAACTTCATGATCTTCAGCAGGATACCAGGGTCTGAGTGGAAATGTAGAAAACAGCTTGCTAACTGATGATAAAGTATCTGCTCGACTAGCGCACATAATCATATTCGGTGCTGGATCATCCGATTTTGTTGTAGCATCATAAATATAGCCCTGCAAATCTTGATAAAATAATTCAACATTCTTGAAATTCTCAAAATGTGTTTCATCAATATTATGCAAAACATGGTGAGGATTACCTGTTGTTTCACGATATGGTACATCAAACAATAATCGACGTTGCCATTTAGAAGTATTTGCAATTTTCAGCCCATCGGGAATGTGTTCAAGAACACCTCGTGAAACAACATAATCGACTTCTGGCATTGTCTCAGTGTATTCTTGTAAATCTGCTACCTCATAGTCGATATTAGGTTTTGAATAATTCTGTTTAGCATATTCGACAACTTCTGCAGAATTATCAACACCTACCACGTGAACATCTGGTATTTCTGCCAGAGTTAGACATCCATGTCCTACGCCACACCCGAAATCAATGATGGTTATTTTTTCAGATTGTACTAGACCCTGAGCAATATCATATTCAATAATCTTTTTCCAGAAGACATATGAATTTCGGTGTCTGATGAGCTCATCTACATTATGGGTAATGCCGGGTATAAGGCGTTCACCTTCATTAAACACACGCTTTTCTAATGGACTAAGCTCACGCATAAGTCTTGTTCCTTATTCTGATGTTTTCTAAGAACTATATTGCCATTCAGAGGGTAAATAAAGCATACTAGGCCAATCTATACCATGTTGAGAAAGATTATGAGAGCCTAACTCGCGTCGAAAAGTTAAACGTTCCGAAGGAAAGTGTTCAGATGGATGACCGGGTTGCCAAAATCCAAAGGAAATTGAATAGTTTCCTGAAGTAAACATATGAGACGGTATTTTGAGTTGTACTTGATGCCGTCCAACCTGGCGCTTGCGGGTATCTGCCAGACTAGCATCATTCGCGTAAAATAAGCTCCTGTCACTTTCTGTTCGAACATCTACTGCAAGAAATACATCAGGAACTGTCTCACGAACAACATACTCAAAGAATAGAGTTATATCTTGATCCTTATCATCTTGTTGATAGCACACCTTTGTTAGCTGCATACGACGATCTAACTCTTCTTTGAATTCCAAACTATCAATTGTTCCATCTGAATGAAATCCAACATAATTATTTGCCACATCATTAACATTACCTTGTGTTTTAATTTGCCCTGCTTCGAGCCAAACGGCTCTTGAACATAATGAGCGAACTGCAAGAAGATTATGGCTGACAAGCAACACTGTGCGCCCCTCATTAGCCACATCGTTCATTTTACCCAGAGACTTTTTCTGAAATGCGAGATCACCAACGGCAAGAACCTCATCAACTATAAGAATTTCGGGGTCAAGATGCGCGGCAACCGCAAAAGCGAGGCGCATATACATCCCGCTTGAATAGCGCTTGACTGGAGTATCAATAAATTGCGATACTTCGGCAAATTCAACAATTTCATCAAATTTTGCACGAGTTTCAACACGTTTCATGCCTAGAATTGCCGCATTCATGAAAATATTTTCGCGCCCTGTAAGTTCTTGGTGAAAGCCTGTACCGACTTCTAATAAACTAGAAACCCGCCCGCGCATAGTAATTTGTCCATGTGTTGGGTGAGTAATACGCGAAAGGACTTTTAGCAAAGTAGATTTGCCCGCGCCATTATGTCCAATTATGCCGAGGACTTCACCTTGCTCAACCGTAAGGTTAATATCCTTAAGTGCCCATATTTTTTCCTTTTGGGGCGCATCAATGGGGCGACGGATTAAATTACGCGCAAAGTTTGTTATTTGATCGCGGAATGTATCGGCGCTATTTGCGCCGATAACATACTCTTTACTGACATCAGTTACTTTAATTACTGGTAAACCCATCAAATCACATCCGCAAAGTTGCGTTCGACGCGGTGGAAAAATATAAAACCACCAACTAATAAAACGAGGACAGTTACCGTACCGATTAGTAAGGTTGTAACATCCGGTGCAGATGTACCGATTAATGCCCATCGGGCACCTTCTATGACACCTACCATCGGATTGATGCTATAAATTGTACGTACTGACTCCGGTACTGTTTCGATTGGGTACATGAGAGGAACCATATACATCCAGACTTGAATGATGAAAGGAATAATCTGATTAATATCTCTATAGCGCACATTCAATGCTGAAAGCCACAGAGAGACTGAAAGTGTTGTCAGTAATGTGACGATGAGCAAAACAGGCACCAGCAGTAGTTTAAACGAAAGTGCTGTGCCAAAAAATGGGAACATCACCAGTAAAACAGCGAACCCCACAAGAAAATCAACCACCGTGCTTAGACAGGATGCAACAGGCATAATAATCCGCGGGAAGTAAATTTTGCTAATCATATGGGCGTTGTTTACCAGGCTTTGACCGGATTGCAACATTGAGGTAGAAAAATATCGCCAGAACAATAAACCAGAAAACACAAAAATAGGGTACGGTGCTTCTGGACTCTCAACCTCTAAAAATTGGTTAAAGACGATAGTCATCACCAACATGGAGACAACAGGTTGCATAACAACCCATATAATACCTACAGCAGTTTGTTTATATCTAATGATGATCTGCCGCCATACGAGAAAGTACAATAATTCTCGATAGACCCATAGTTCTCTCAAACTAATAGCGGATGTTTTTTCGGCATTCACAACGACTGTGTCAGCAGTTTGCGCTATACCTTTTAGTTGTTGATTTTTAGTTGAATTCATTGCATAAAATTGTTTGGAGACAACACTTACACTTGCCTTCAAATCCCCTAGTTTTGATACATTTTGCGGATATTAGCACATCACGAATGGTAAAAATTCTTCATAAGCGTCAAATGTGCAACCAAAACTGCATCTTATTAAGTATCGTATTTTAAACTAATTCGATTTGATTTCAATGGTTTGGTAATGACACTTAACAGAAGGGGAGGTGGATAAGCATTATAGATGGCAAATTTGTTGAAGCAGGAGTTATTGTCGAATACCATTCTTATATAGTTTCTAAGTGAGAACGGTATTCGACGAATGAATGCTATCTAAAATGCACCTTTACCGCGCAGAAGTGCGGGAACGGTTTTAATCAGGATAAAGAGGTCAAGTAGGAAGGAGTAGTTCTCAATATAATACAAATCCTGATCAGTGTTCAAATGGCATGGTTTATCGCTACGACCATTGATCTGCCACCAACCGGTGATCCCCTGCGGAACGGTAAAGCGTTGCCGTTGCCATGGTTCATATTTTTCGACTAACCACGGTAATTCGGGACGTGGTCCAACAAGGCTCATTTCGCCTTTAATCACGTTGATAAATTGAGGCAATTCATCAAGGCTAGTTTTTCGCAGAATGCGACCAACTTTCGTGACTCGTGGATCATTGCGCGTTTTATGGATAATGTTCCCATTGTCGTCTATTTGATTAATCTTGGCTTGTAACGCTTCTGCATTGACAACCATTGACCGGAACTTAAACATTTTAAACATGCGTCCGTTCTCACCAACGCGTAGTTGGCGGAAGAAAACCGGACCCTGTGAGTCTAAACGAATTGCGATTGCAACGACGATCATGACAGGCAGAATTGCCAGCATAATCAGCGACGCGGCAATAAGATCAAATGCACGTTTGAAAATTCGCTGATATGTTGTTAAGGCTGGTCCACGTAAATTGATAAGGGGTAAGCCACCTAAATCATCGATTGTCGCACGATAAAGCGCGAGGCTCAAATAACTAGGAATTACACGAATCTGCACGGGTACTGATTGTAAATCAACCACAATACGGTTGAGGTCTTCAAATTGGTTTTGCGGTAATGCGACTACGACTTCATCAATACCGTTAATTTCTACGTGCTGTCGAACATCCTTGAGGTTGCCAACAATAGGCAAATCGCCATAAGAAGTTTTTTTGGTATCATCCAAATACCCGAAAATCTCTAAGTTTGACCAAGATGTGTTATGAATGACCTGTGAGATTTGTTTACCAAGTTCATTAGCGCCGATAATCAACACACGTTGTGTCTTCGCTGATTTGCGTGTGCGCTCACTAATTTTTACGGTTACTCGCCAGCCTACCAAGAATAGAATATCCATAACAAACATTGATGCAATAAATGAGCGCGGTACGGTGATATATGACAGATACAGAACACCCATCATAACAAGTATCGCTAAACTCACAGCGAGAATGAGTTTTCTTGTTTCTTCCACGATAGGATAAGTGCGATCAGTCTGGTAAATTTCCATGATAGAAAAAGCAACGGGCCAGACAATAATTGCAGAAGCGAATAATGTAACATTCAAGTAAGAATTGGCTATAATTCCAGTTGATTGCAATAGTAAGTCAACTGATAAAATAACTGCTACTGTTGCGAGAATGTCAAGCACAATAGAAAATAGCGTGTAATTAGGTCCGCGATGCGAAGTGGGGTAAGCGAATGACTGTTTTGCTTTGCCAGAGGCTTCGCTCTGAGGGATTCCCGCTTGATTGATTTTTTCCGCTTGCATTTCTTATATCCCTTATAAAGCCAGTTTTGGCAATGAGCATATACTGCTAGGTGTATTACATATTTAACAAAACAAACTTAAACTTAACTACATCAAGAAGAATAGCATATTCATACCTTTGTTCGTTCGTTTCGAGTGCTTAAAAGAAGAGATAAGCTAATTTATTTACGCGATTCACACAGAATTTACTTAATTCATTAATTAGTGTGTCTCTTATGCAAGAGCTACTTTTGTGGCTGATGCCCCTCATTTAAAGGTTGACTCGGCACTTTTGGAGCTATGTATACGTCTGGTACAATGCCCATGCTGATCATCACCCGAGTTATTAGATGCTCAAATAGGGTTGTTATTCGAATTCTACAAGGATAATTATGAAAGTTCTGACACTACTAGGTACACGCCCAGAAATCATCCGTTTAAGCCGTGTGATCGCTAAATTGGATGAACTCTGTGATCACGTTCTTGTGCATACTGGGCAGAATTATGATTTCAACCTGAACGATGTGTTCTTTCAACAATTAGGTGTGCGGGAAGCCGACTACTATCTAGGTGTCAAAACCGCGTCATTTGGTGACCAGATTGGACAGATACTGACCCGCATCGAAGAAATTTTGCGCGATGTCCAACCCGATAAATTTCTTGTTTTAGGAGATACCAACAGTGCCCTCGGCGCGATTATTGCCAAACGTATGGGCATTCCTGTTTATCATATGGAAGCGGGAAATCGATGCTACGATGATCGTGTACCGGAAGAAGTCAACCGCCGTATCATTGATCACACGAGTGATATTCTTTTGCCATATACACATCGCAGTAAAGATAATCTCGTGCGCGAAGGAATCGAACGACATCGTATTTATGTAACAGGTAATCCAATCTTTGAAGTGCTTGAGCATTATAAAGAAGGCATAGATTCAAGCAATATTTTGAAAGACCTCGAACTAGAATCAGGCAAGTATTTTCTAGTGACAATGCATCGTGCTGAAAACGTCGATGAAGAATCACGCTTGGTTGGACTGTTAGAAGGTCTACAAGCTGTTGGGAAAGCGTATCAACAGCCTGTCATCGTGAGCTTACACCCACGCACGCGAAGCAAACTCGAACGCTTTAATATCGACATTGATGAAACCTACGTGCGTATGGTTGACCCAATGCCGTTTTTCGAATTTGTCCATTTAGAAAAATTTGCCCGTTGTGTCATTAGCGATAGTGGTACTGTGCAAGAAGAATGTGCCATCTTCGGCGTTCCTAATGTCACCATCCGTGATGTAACAGAACGCGCAGAAACAGTCGAGGTTGGTAGTAATATGCTTGCTGGTGGCGGCAAGGAAGACTTGTTGCGCGCTGTCAAAGTCGTCATGACGACTAGCCTAGACTGGGACGCACCGCCAGAGTACCTGGTAGATGATGTGTCGCGTACTGTAGTAAAGATTGTGCTTGGCTACCACTTTATCGCGTAATGACGGAGACAATACCTTTTTTCTCGATTGTGACCGCCGTTTACAATGGTGCGAAATATTTGCCAGATTTGATTGAAAGTGTGCAAAGTCAATCGTTCACTAATTATGAACATATCATTATTGATGATGGTTCGACGGACAATGGTGCTACGGTTGCTATATTAGAACAGTATACCAATGCTGACACTCGTATTAGCTGGTGGAGTAGAGAAAATAAAGGTCAATATGCCACACAAAATGAGGGCATTGAATATGCAAAAGGGGCTTACCTTGTCTGTATTGCCGCTGATGATGTCGTCGTATCGCCTGATGCGTTACAAACGATTAGGAATGCAATCTTACGCAACCCTGTAGACATTGCTTATGGTAAGACGATGCGTATGGACGAAAATAGTAATCCTCTTCCTGATATTGAACTCACCTGGCGACCATCTACATGGCTAATCAAACATATTGTGTATGCACAGCATTGCTCAGTGTTTGTTAAAGTCGATTTTGTGAAACAATCACACTTGTTTTTTGATCCGACCTATCGCTTTGCAGGCGATTGGGATTGGCTAATCCGACTATTTACAGCAACAAACAATATTGCGTACATCAAAACACCATTATCAATCATTCGGATGCATACACAGCAAACATCGCGCACAGCGACCCGGCAGGAAATCATGGCTGAACATCGGCGCGTTTCTGAAACTTACGGCGGTAGCTATCGCCTTCACGTGATTTTCACGCAGATGAATAATTATCGCGCTATGATTTTGATCGCATTGGATATTTTGCGTAGACAGGGGTTACGCGCACTTATCACGCGCATAAAAAGTTGGGTACGCAAGCGTTTCATCCATTAATTACTCTACACTGATTTGTACTATACATAGCACATCCCCAAGTAGGTTAGCGCTTTCATCAGTAATCGGCAACCGCGCCCCATCTTCCCAATAGTAGACGATGACATTTAGACAATATTCACCCGTTAGCGTATTTTCCGGGATCGTCAATGCATGATTATCCACATATGTTTCGTCTATTTGCCAGAGAGAAGTATAGCCAAATTGCCCTTGTGGTGTCGTATCTCTCTGAACAATCGGCACCTGAGTCTCCAGATCACCGATTTGTACGCTAATGCTGTAATCACGATCAATTGTGTCAACGGGTTGCCATGTAAAAGTTACGGGAACGGTATCGCCGCTCAAAAATGTTGTCCCGTCAGAGAGACTAGTTTCAATCAAACGAAGTTGATCACCAAATGTATATTCTTCCTCAATAGATTGTGGCATATGTCCATCGACAAGGTCACTATGAAATTGTATTGCCCGTGCATTTTGACTGACCGTAATTTCATTAACGGGAAAGTAATTTTCAACCATGTAGCGTTCGGTTGGACGACGTGTAAATGTGTTGAAAGGTCCATACGGCATCACAAGCCATAGCGTTTCATAAGATTGTGCTTCATAGTCGATAAGGCTAATTGTCGGATAACTCGCCAGATCAACCAAACTATCAGAGGTGGCAGGGGGCGGAACGTCAGGATTATGCACCTCTCCGGGAGCAAAGGGCAACACATAAATATCCGTATCTACCCTAAATCGATTCATGAATGCTAACGACATCTCAGAATCTTGCACGAAAACGACATCGTCTTCTGTGACTTGTGTATTGAGCTGATCAATAAGCTCAATTAAATTATCATCACGGGTATAGCGAGGGTCATCATAGATACTGTAGAGCAAAGCGATCACACCAACACTTACAGCGATGCCTGTTATCAAAACACTGATAATCATCGGCGGCAAGCGGGGTTTTTCTCGATTGAGCCACCAGATTAATGCTATTCCACTTACAACAAGCATTATCAGATAAAGGAAAACGCCCCAGAATAAGCGCACGTTATCCTGAAAGAGCGCAAAGTTCAGTGGTGTGCCATCCAATAATAACGCAATGTATTGTGGAATCTGTGACCATTGTATTGACCACATGCCCGTAGATCCCATTTCGATAGCATTATTTGTGAGCGTGTCGGTGTAATCTCCAACAAAGATGGCTATGCCTAAAATTTGCACCACAAATCCCAGTATTGCCAGACTACCGACACAAATCCATTCAATGTACCGTTTATGTGTTTGTAATCGTGCGATAACGGGGAACATGCCTAACATGATGATGGGAATCATGGGTAAGAGGTAACGTGTACCCCATCCCGTACCACTCCACCATATTTGACGATGGACTGCTCCAAATGTGGCAGACATCGTTATTAAGGTCACAAAAATAACAAGGATCATGCGTAAGCCACCGTTATGGCGGTTCAGATAGAATCCCCACATGCCTGCAATAAGGATTGGAGAATATAGCCAGATACTTCTTCCCGGGCTAAGTTGATACCCGGCGATACTTTCAAACACATAGCGCCATTCAATGTTGCTAATGAGTATGTTGAGACTATTGATTGTAAAGCGCTGTGGAATACCGTCTGATGACAATAATAGTACAGTGAAAAAGACCACTGTAACGAGTATGCCAATACTGAATAGTAGTCTAATTGGTTGGCGCACCCACAGTTTCAATTGTTGAGGCGATGGCGAAAGGATCAAAAATATTGCGGGCAAGATACTCAGGTTACTCAATTTAGTAAGCCCACTCGCAATCAATGCGACAATCAGAATCAACAGTGGGATGAGGGCTAAGCGCCTTTTCGCATATCGTTTCCGCAGTTCTAGTGAAGCGATAAAGGCTATAAAAGAAAATAATCCGGCAAGTGGTTCCCGGAAATAAGCAACACTATACGGTAACACGCTGGTTGTTAACCCGTAGAGTAATGCCACAAGAAGACTAATCTGCCATGAATATCCCCAATAACACCCAACACCATAGAGCAAAATCGCGGTTATTATTGTCACAATGATATTAAAGGTAAAAACAGTGTGCATGATGCCAAATTGTGGCGTGTTTTGCCCAAGCAAAAATAACGGTGCGGAGAGTATGGATTGTAATGGTTCATACAAAATTGTATCTGAGGGTGTACCATCCAGCGAAATGTTTGGTTGCAAATGGAAAGTGTACGTTAGCTCAAAGTGTCCATGTCGGACAAGACTCTCAGTCGTATCAAACAGGTAAATTTCGTCATTGCTTGTGCGAATACCCGTGAAAAGTAAGAGGCTGATTCCTGCGAGTATCAATAGTAACGCCAGAGCAGGATAAATCGGGTAATTATTGTGTGTTCTTGCCTTGTCTACAAGCATGGGTTGATCTTATCAGTTGATCGATTTCGCGAAGTGTAAAAGTATAGTAGACAATTATAATTTCGCATAGGAAAGAGGCTACTAGAAATAGTAAAGGGGTGACCTTTTCATCAATCACCCCTAGCAAAAAAGTGTGCTTATTCCACCTCACTCGGGATGTGAGATGTAACAAATTATCGCCTGAACTTGAGGGTAGTTTCTGCCCAGTTTATGCATTCTTTAGCATTACTGTTGAAGAACACACGATACCGGACAGAAACCCTATGGATCAGACGCTGGTATTACGAAGGTTCAAGAAGCGATACCCCATCCAACCGGTAGCAGTTACGAGAACTGCACCACCAATCATGAGTAATCCTTGGAGGATTAAGCTCCAAATTGGGGTTTCACCTGTGGCGGGCAGTGCTGTAACGCTGAGCACTGTTGCTGTGTCGCATCGCTGTTCTGGCATGTTATCTGCATTCATGCAGACTTCGTTGATGATCGTGAACGGTGTCGCGACCTCAGGACGTACGCGCGTCTCGATTGTGATGGTGATTGTTTCACCCGGTTGCAGTGTATTGATCGAGAAGATCACATCCTGCCCGCTGATTGTCGTTGTACCCGTTGGTGCTGTTGCGGAAAGGATTTCAACCGCAGACGGGATGGGGTCAATCGCGACCACATTATTTGCTGGCACAGTACCCGGATTGCTCACATAGAAGATGAACGTTACGGGTTCACCCGGAATTGCGAAGGGTGGGTTAGCAATCTTAGTCACAAATGGATCGGAGGCGATGAATTCCTGCGCGACAGGTTGTGATGGGTTATTGTCCGGATCGCTGACCGGCGGTGTTGTCACAGTGACGTTAACCACTGCTGTATCGTTAACTGTTACACCACTGGCAGTATGTGTACCCACGACATTCAATGTGTTACTGAAGTCAACAGTCGCCTGTGGCACTGTACAGGTATACGTCTCTACTTGGTTGACCACCAGTGTTGCGAATGTACGATTACAATCAGCATAGGTCGGTGAAATCAAGTCCGTGACTTCCACATTAACCAGATCAACATTACCGTTGTTAAAGACGATGATCGTGAACGATGCTGGATTATTGACCAGAACCGTCTGGTTATCTGGTGTGGCGATCAGGTCAATAGACGGTGCATTACCAATTACGCCGTTGACAGTCACTACTGCGCTATCAGATGCAGTCACGTTGTTACCCGCGCCATCATCTGCGATGACTGTTGCTGTATTAGTCAACGGTTGTGTGATGTTCGTCACATCGCAGGTATATACCCAGGTTTCCGTTGACTGTAAGGTGTTATCGGTGTTGGTATCACCACTGACTAGCACAGGTGCTCCGACACACTGATTATCGGTGACAGTAACGTTGATTAAGTCCACTGTACCCGGATTAGTTACGGTCAGAGTGAAGGTAGCAGTATCGCCACTATCAACAGTCTGGACATCGGGTGTCTTGTCTAGCGCAATCACTGGTGCGCCTGAACCATTGATGACGACCACTGATGCATCAGAAGCAGTCACGTTGGTTGCCGCGCCATCATCTGCGGTAACTGTTGCCGTGCCGATGAAGCCAGCAGTGATATTGGCATTATCGCAGGTATATGTCCATGTTTCTGTAGTTTGTAAGATACCATCATTGTTGGCATCTCCACTGACAAGAACCGGTGTCGCATCACATTGATCGTCAGTAACGGCAACATTGAGTAGGTCAACCGCACCGATATTAGTAAC
>DAOTXB010000022.1:0-3636 GCA_034435575.1 Anaerolineae bacterium | reverse complement strand
GACTGCACTCGCGGGGACTTCCCACACCAGCCAACTCACCAGCATCAACCAGACGGCATTGGCGAGCAAAATTGCTGGAAGCATGGTGCGTATGTTGTTAAGGCTGATGCGCCCGCCCAGCGCATATCCAACCGCTAAACCGACCAATGTCACTGAAATCATGATCGCCCACACGCTGGTTGTGGTGCCGAACATGGATGAAAACAGGCGCGGTCCGATAATTTCCGTCGCCAAATTTGCGAATCCGCTGAAAAACACCAGCACATATAACAATGGGTTTTGCAAGCGTTGTAGAGTATTCATGGTTGGGGGTTCCTCGTCCATCAGTTCTACGCCTGAAAATACGTGAGATTATGCGGGGTGTCTAGTGGAAAAACTCACTATCGAGCACTCAATTATGTTTAAGCCGTCGCTCATCGAGTACATTTATACTTGTGATAGTTTGCACAGATTGTAATTGTTTGAATAAGGATGTTTAGTGTATGTGGCGATTTATTGTAGCGTTGATGGTGGTAATTAGCGTGGCTGTTTTTGGCTTTAGCCTAGCAGATCGTGGCACGGGTGAGGTCGAAGGTAGCGCGATGATGGTAATTCAAGAATCAGATATTGAGGGATATACCCGCGCTTTTGAACCACGCGAATGGAGCTTCCCGAGAGATCATGGCGCACATAATGCCTATCAGTTGGAATGGTGGTATTACACGGGCAATTTACAGGCGGAAGATGGGCGACACTTTGGCTTTCAATTTACAATTTTCCGGCGGGCGCTGAACCCCGGTCTGGTTAGCGATAACTCGGAATGGCGGACTAATCAAGCCTATATGGCGCATTTCAGCTTGAGCGATATTGCCGATGGTAGATTCTATCATGATGAACGCTATAGTCGTGGCGCGGCAGGTTTAGCGGGTGCGCTCCCTGATGAAACACAGCCAGATGCGCCATATCGTGTGTGGTTAGAAGGCTGGGAAGCCAGCGCGCTTAACGATGACGCGACCTTAACACAAATTGTCGCCGATGCTGGCGATTTTGCCATCAACTTCACGCTTGAGCAAGACAAAGCCTATGTGTTGCAGGGTGAAGATGGTCTGAGCGCTAAAAGTGATGAACCCGGTAATGCCAGTCAGTATTATTCGCTCACACGGTTGTTAACTGACGGCACAATCACCATTGAAGGTGAGACATATACTGTCAGCGGGACGACGTGGATGGATCGTGAGTTTAGCACCAGCGCACTTGGCGAGGATGCACAGGGTTGGGATTGGTTCGCGATGCACTTTGATGACGGGCGTGAGTTGGTTGTCGGGCAAATTCGCCTCAACGATGGCACGACGCGCACCTCATACACAGGCACGATGGTCTATGAAGATGGCACCAGCGCACATCTCGATTTTGATCAGTACAGCATCGACGTGACCGACACATGGGAAAGCCCACACACCGGCGCGGTGTATCCTGCCGGGTGGGTGGTGACTGTGGATGCAGAACTTGCCCGTACTGATGCGGATATGGAGATTATCGTCACACCTTTGATGTCAGATCAAGAACTGAATACGGGCGATATTGCTTATTGGGAGGGTGCGGTACAGCTTTCCGGTGATGTCAACGGCTTTGGTTATGCAGAATTGACCGGCTATATAGACGCGATTGCAGGGCGTTTTTAGCGAAAAAAGTATTGAGTTGGCGGATGTTTTGATACCTTCCGCCGATATGGTGTTTAAGCAGGCATGATGGCAATGGATCGTGGGAAGTTACTGGTATTGATTGAAGCGATAATTAGCAAAATTCCTGAAACTAGAATATAGGCAAAAAGCCCTATCCACACCCATGTATTGACTGTTGACCATGCAATACGTTGTATACTTTGATCTACAATGAGTACGCCGATGATCGGAAGTGTGCCACCCATCATTTTTGTGATACCTAAAACGAGTGTGCCAGCCTGAGAGGCTGAACGACTGAGTAGGTAAGCGCCGAGTGCCGGTGTGATAAACGCGACACTATAAATACGGGCGTGGAATGGATTCAGTTCCCATGGGAAGATTTTGCTAGCAAATTGCGGAATGATTAATAATGCTATCCCATAAGTACCTAGCATTATGCTTTCTGCGTTCAGCCATAGCCTCAAGTCTCTGGACAGTTTTTGCGCTGGCATGCGCTGATTACGATATAACCACAGATGTAATAGTGAGATAGCTGGTATCATCACATACAACACGAACCAAAGAATGACTGCATAAATTGGACCGTTAAAGTGTGGCAAGTACAATAGCGATATCACCAGCACGATTAGTGCGAAAATGGTGATCATCGGCACAACAACGCGCCCTAATGACCAATATGGATAGATCACTAATGCAAGTGCAGAGGTCATCGACGCGATGTAAATTGCCCCTATGAAACGGGTATTATAGGGCAATGTCATCCATGCCCAATGCTCACCAAGAATATCAGGCGCAAAAAACATACCGCCGCCCGCAATAAGCAATATGACTACTTCACATGCGATGATTGATCTTAGTAGACGACTTATACGCAGGGTCATGAACTTTCTCCCCGTGATGCTATACGATGTGTTTTGTCTGTTGCAATGAAGCCCAAATATAATGCGATGAGTGCCTCTAATCCATGTAACCAGACATCGTGCCCGAACAAAGGCATAAGTCCTAAGGTATTTGAAAGTTGCGGCAGTAATCCCATGATGGTAAATCCTAATAAAATACTACCGATCACACGACAATATATCAGGGCTGATGTTTGCTGTTGAGTCGCCCATATACCGTACATACCAGCAATAAGATGAAACAGGTTATGGATAATATTGACGGGAAATAGTCCCAATAAATACCCATAGCTGGTGTCAATAATCAGATCAGGTGCAGAGACATCTGGCGGGGTGGTAAGTGCGGGAATAAAGCCACTGATACCGGCAGTAATAAATGCAATGCCGAGAAGCAGAACATAAGCGCGTGCGAAAGTCATTCGATTAATCTCCTCAGTAAACCAACCTTGTTTATCAGCGTATGCGAAAGTGCAGGCGATTAGGAACTAACTAAGGTTTATTTAAGGGGTTAATCATTGGGTGGTGAATGTTTGATCGGCTTTAGATAGTGGACGTATCTGATTTGTCACCTTCGTCCTTAAGCAAGGGACGTATCAGGCTGTAATACATTGCCGCGCCGAGCATAACAACTGCGATGAGGGTCCAGATAAGCGCCCACACCGATGCGGGTAGAAACGAGGCGACTTCTCGGCTGAAAGCGGCGGCATCGTTGCGTATTACTCCATTTTCGCTGGAAACGTTGGGACTACTGACGATAAACCACAGATCAAGTAGTGCGTTGAGTCCGGTCATGAGAGCGAGTACATTCAGCACGAGCAGGTTAATATCACGACTAAGTTTCCAGCCCATTGCAATTAGCGCGATGCCACCGAGTATGCCGATAATAAATGCGAGGGGTTCGCCGGATGCAAACACGCCGGAATACATCAATGTAAACACGATCAATATTGCGCCGACGACCAGTGCAATCGTGCGTGGTCTACGAACTGTGTTCGATAAATAAAACAGGGTTGCCCCGAAGAATGCCGCGCCCAGATACCCGGCAGGCAGGATCAACGCGCGTGAGCCTCCCGCCG